>NZ_JAQQPS010000020.1:0-127615 GCF_036688685.1 Massilia sp. S19_KUP03_FR1
GGATGTTCACGTGGCGGCGGAAACGATACGCACGTTACGTGAAATGGGCGCACTAAAGAGTTGTGTATAACGAGGTGCCCTTAGCGGCCTTCCCGTTCTGTGCAACCAGTCCTACTCGCCCACTCTAAAGCGTCTTTGCCTGCCGCTTGCGGTGCAGATTTAGTTGGACAAAATAAAACAGACCTGCCAACAATACGAACGCAAATGATTCAATGTACAGAACGAAATTTCCGGTTTCTGCAGCGTTCCAGAACTTCATCGCTGATAGCAATAGCAAAGGGAGGGCAGCTATAAACCGCGCATTTTGCCGGAAAAATTTCACCATTTACAACTTTCGTTTTTAGTTTATTAAGTGGCCGCTTCTGACCCAGGCTGTGTGAAAACGTGAAGAAAATCCGAGAACAAACAAATCGGCCTCTCAAAATGGCCGCTATGCGATTTTCTTGGGGTCGGGAATGGTCACCCCGCCACGGAAATTTCCAGTTTTTGCGTTTTTTTACACCGCCTGGGCCGAAAGCGGAATTGCATCTCGGGCCAGTGTAAAAGCGCAGTTGTATATACTGCAAGTGCTGTTTTGTTCTTCTGGTGAGGGTTTTATTCAGCAACATATAAATTCAGCCTTCACACATGCGTCGTCGTCGGGCCTGGTCCGCGCCTGCCATGCATCGCCTGGGCGCAGGTCGCCATCGACTTCCTGCGTTCTGCCGGGACAGGTTCTACGGCCGGTCGGCCCTGAAATGCTTCTGGATGCCCGCCCAGCATGCCTGGTAATTGCCCTGCAACTGCGGCGAGGCCATTGCCTGCGCCGTCGGGCAAATCACGTGCCGGGTTTCGAACATGAAGGCCATCGTGTCGCTTACCTTGTCCGGCACGCTGGTGTCGGCCGCGCTGGCCTTGTCGAAGGTGGCTGCATCGGGGCCATGGCCGCTCATGCAGTTGTGCAGGCTGGCGCCGCCGGGTACGAAGCCTTCGGCCTTGGCGTCGTAGGCGCCGTGGATCAGTCCCATGAATTCGCTGGCGACATTGCGGTGGAACCAGGGCGGCCGGAAGCTGTGTTCGGCCACCAGCCAGCGCGGCGGGAAAATCACGAAGTCGAGCGTGTCGACCCCGGGCGTGTCGCTGGGCGACTGCAGCACCAGGAAGATCGACGGGTCGGGGTGGTCGTAGCTGATCGAACCGATGGTATTGAAATGACGCAGGTCATATTTATAGGGGGCGTAATTGCCATGCCAGGCGACCACATCAAGCGGCGAGTGGCCGAGCGTGGCACGCCACAGGCGGCCGCAGAACTTGGCCACCAGGGTGAAATCGCCCTCACGGTCCTCATAGCGGGCCACAGGCGTGAGGAAATCGCGTGGATTGGCCAGGCCGTTCGAGCCGATCGGCCCCAGGTCGGGCAGGCGCAGCAGGGCGCCGAAGTTCTCGCACAGGTAGCCGCGCGCTGCGCCATCGGGCAAGCTGACCTGAAAGCGGATGCCGCGCGGGATGACGGCGATCTCCTGGGGCGCCAGGTCGATCACACCGAGTTCGGTGGCAATGCGCAGGCGCCCCTGTTGTGGCACGACCAGCAATTCACCGTCTGCCGAATAGAAAAAACGCTCCACCATGTCGGCGTTGGCCGCATACAGGTGGATGGCGCAGCCGGTTTGCGCCTGCGCCGACCCGGTGCCGGCCATGGTGACCCAGCCGTCGATAAAGTCGGTCGGCTCGGTCGGCATCGGCAGCGGACTCCAGCGCAGCTGGTTCGGTGGCGGCGCGAGGTCGTCGAAACGCGCCACGATACGGCCTGCTTCCATTGGTGTGAAGTTGCCGTGCATCGCGGCGGGACGGATGCGGTACAGCCACGAACGCCGGTTGTGGCTGCGCGGCGCGGTAAAAGCGGTGCCGGATAGCTGCTCGGCGTACAAGCCGTAAGCCACTTTCTGGGGCGAATTGCGCTGCGCGGGCAGGGCGCCCCGCAATGCCTCGGTTGCGAATTCGTTGCCGAATCCGGATTGATAGCGGTGGTCCATCTTGTCTCCTTGTTATTAGCTGCGATAGTAGGTGATCTGTCGCCCGAATACAAACTGCCTGTGTACGCGGCTTAACGGACGGCGCCCGGGCGCCCATCTATGCTTGAGACCAACTTAGACAATCGGGGAGATACCAATGAGCCAACAACACACCGCGGCGGCCGCTTCAGGCGGCAAACCGATGGACCCGGACACCCTCGATTTCCTGCGCCAGATCTTTGGCCTGGTACGCGAAGGCGATAGCGACCGCCTGGCCGGACTGATCGAGCGCGGCATGCCGGTCAACTTCCGTAACGAGAAGGGCGACAGCCTGATCATGCTGGCCAGCTACCACGGCCACCTGGAAACGTCACGCCTGCTGCTTGCGGCCGGCGCCGATCCGAATGTGGCCAACGACCAGGGCCAGACCCCGCTGGCCGGCGTGGCCTACAAGGGCTACGACGCCATCGCGGCCTTGTTGCTCGCGCACGGCGCCAGCGTCGAGGGCAACAGCCCGGACGGCAAGACACCTTTCATGATGGCGGCGATGTTCAACCGCGTGACCATTCTGGCCATGCTCAGCGAACACGGCGCCCGTCGCGACGCCGTCGACAGCCGCGGCATGACCGCGGCATCGCTGGCAGAGACGATGGGCGCGAAGGACGCGGCGGCGTGGCTGGTGCAAACCCAGGCCACGCCGGTTGCGCAAGCATACTGATGCAGCAACAGGGCGCGTGGCGCCCTGTTGCTGCATCAGTATGGCCAACCTTGATCGCTCAGGCCTCGGCCGGTCTCTTGCTGCTGGCCACCGCCACTGCCAGCACTGCCCCTACTGCACCAACCACCCAAGTCGTGGTGTTGCCAGAGAGGCCCAGCGCCGTGTTCACGGCCACCTTGCCCGCTTGCGAGGCCTGCAGCGCGACGCGCCGCCTGCTCATCTGCGCACCAAGTTCACGGAGTATGTATTCCGACAGCTTTTGTTCCGCAATCGGCAGCAGCACCGTTTCTTCATCGGCGACATGGTGGATCACCTCGCGCATCAATTCCAGCAACACGCGGTCGTGGCGCGCGTCGTCGCCCGGGATGGCGCGCAATTCGCGGATCAGGCGCTTCATCTCGCCATGTTCGTGCGGCGCCCGTGCCAGCACAGGGTCATCGGGATCGACGGCGTGCATCGCCGGATAAAAAATCGCTTCTGCCAGCGTCACGTGGATTTCCAGCGCGGTGCAGATGGTATCCGCCAGAGCCTTCCTGACGCTGGGTTGTTTGTCCTGGTTGAACTGGTGGAAGGCAAGGAATACGTACGAGTGGTCGAAACGGATCATGTCCGTGATTGATGGGCTGAGTTTGGCAAGAGAGAACATGGCGCGGACTCCTGGAAGATGGTGACGTGTTGATCTCATCGTAACGGCCTCCGCGCGCCGCTGATTCAGTGCACGGCGCATGGCAACGTCGTCCCGCGCCCCCGCGGTATGTCGACTTTGGATTACAAGATGTCGAGCTGGAACGTAACCGTTGGTCTCACTCTCCCAATATCCGTTGCCAGTAGCCGACATCGACCCATTGCCCGAACTTGCGCCCCACCTCCTTGAAAAGCGCTACTTTTTCGAAGCCGAGTTTTTCGTGCAGCGCCACGCTGGCCGGATTCGGTTGGGCGATCCCGCCGATGGCGAGGTGATAGCCGCGTTCGGTCAGTTGCGCCAGCAACAAGCGGTACAGCGCCGTGCCGGTGCCGCGCGCGTGGGTGCCGGCAGCCAGGTAGACGCTGGTTTCGACCGAGTTGCGGTAGGCGGGACGCACGCGCCACGCTGTGGCGTAGGCGTAGCCGGTCACCTCCCCATGGTCTTCCGCGACCAGATACGGCAAGCCGGCGTCCCCGACACTGGCCATGCGGCGCGCGATCTCGCCGGCGTCAACCGTGGTTTCTTCGAAGGAGATGGAGGTGGTCAGGATGTAGTGGTTGTAAATTGCTGCGATGGCGGCGGCGTCGTCAGGCTGGGCAGGGCGCAGGTGCATGGTGTCGAATTGGCAAAATCACGTTCAAAAAAAACCCCGGACGAATCCGGGGTCATGGAAAGCAGGCGAGTGACTAGTCGCGGATTTCCAGTTTGCGGTTCAGGCTCAGCGCGGCCAGCGAAGCGAGTGCACCGGAGAGCAGGTACAGGCTGACGTAGCCGAGGCCGAAGTTGGCAGACAGGCCCAGCGCAACCAGCGGTGCGAATGCGGCGCCGACCAGCCAGGCCAGGTCCGACGTCAAGGCCGCGCCGGTGTAGCGGTATTTCGGCTGGAAGTTGGCGGTGACGGCGCCGGCAGCCTGGCCGTACGACAGGCCCAGCAGCGAGAAGCCCACCAGGATATAGATGTTCTGGCCGGCCTCGCCGCCGCCCATCAGGGTTGGCACGAAGGCGGAGAACACGGCGATCAGCACGGCCAGGGTGCCCAGCGTGGTGCGGCGGCCGAACTTGTCGGCGATCAGGCCCGACAGCAGCGTACCGATGATGGCAAGGCCCGCGCCCCACATTTGCAGATACAGGAAGTCGGCCGGGGTGCGGGTATCGTACAGCGAGACCCACGACAGCGGGAACACGGTCACCAGGTGGAACAGCGCGTAGCTGGCCAGTGCCGCCAAGGCGCCGATGACAATATTGCTGCCTTGGGTTTTTGACAGCTCGACCACGCCGGTTGGCTCCAGCTCGTTTTCGTCCAGCAGGCGCACATATTCAGGCGTCGAGACCAGGCGCAGGCGGGCGAACAGCGCCACCACGTTGATGGCGAAGGCGACAAAGAACGGATAGCGCCAGCCCCAGACCAGGAAGTCCTCGGAGGTCAGGCTGGTCATCATGAAGGCGAACAGGCCAGCAGCGATCAGGAAGCCCACCGGTGCGCCCAGCTGGCCAAGCATGGCGTACCATCCACGCTTGCCTTCGGGGGCGCTGAGCGCCAGCAGCGACGGTAAGCCATCCCACGAGCCGCCCTGCGCCACGCCCTGGCCGCAGCGCATCACGGCCAGCAGGATGATCGCCACGCTGCCCAATTGGGCGTAGCCCGGGAGGAAGGCGATGACACAGGTCGACAGGCCCATCAGGAACAGGGCGATGGTCAGTTTGGCTTCGCGCGAAAAGCGGCGCTGGATCGCCATGAACACCACGGTCCCGATCGGGCGTGCAATGAAGGCGAGGGCGAACACCGCAAAGGAGTAGAGTGTGCCTTCGAGGCGGTCGGCGAACGGAAAAAACAGCGCCGGGAACACCAGTACCGAGGCGATCGCATACACGAAGAAATCGAAGTATTCCGATGCGCGGCCAATGATCACGCCAACGGCGATTTCGCCGGGATGGATGTCATGCTCGCGCGCGTTGATGTTGCGAATGCCACTGGTAGGAGAGGACAGGGGGGCGACGCCAGGGTCTTTTATCGTATTGCTTTGCATGGTGCACCTATCAAAGTTTGAGTCTTATGGTTCCGCAGCACATCAAACTTCCTGTGGCCATCCTCGTCGTGCAATTGATATGGCACCAGGGTGGGACAATTCGTCCAATGTGCAAACAGCGTCCTATGGCATTACAGTAACATGTTATCAATCCAAAGTAGCGCACAACACCGCATGATTTCTAAGATCGCCCGTCGCGGAATTCCCCTCCTTTCCCTCGCTTCTCTCGCCGGTTGCAACACCGTCGTGTTTAACGCGGGTGGAGATATTGCCGCCCAGCAGGGACAACTCATTATTGTCTCAGTGCTGTTGATGCTGTTGATCGTTGTTCCGGTCATCGTTGCCACCTTGTATTTCGCGTGGCGCTATCGCCAGGGCAACACTACAGCGCCCTATTCACCTGATTGGGACCACTCTACCCGTCTGGAACTGCTGATCTGGGGCGCACCGCTCCTGATCATTATCGCGCTCGGCCTGATCACCTGGATCAGTACCCACCTGCTCGAACCATCGCGTCCGCTGACGCGTCTGTCCGAAGGCCGCCCGATCCCGGCCTCCACCAAGCCGATCATCGTGCAAGTGGTCGCACTCGACTGGAAATGGCTGTTCATCTATCCGGAGCAGGGTATCGCCACGGTCAATGAACTGGTCACGCCAATCGATGTGCCGGTGCGCTTCAAGATTACCGCGTCGACCGTGATGAACTCGTTCTACATTCCGACCCTGGCCGGCCAGATCTACGCCATGCCGGGTATGGAAACGACGATGAATGCGGTGATGAACAAGACCGGCACCTTCCGCGGCTTTTCGGCCAACTACAGCGGCGCGGGTTTCTCGCACATGCGCTTCGATTACAAGGCCACCTCGGCTGCGGACTTCGACGCCTGGGTCGCGAAGACCAAAGCTGGCGGCGGCGCACTGAACCGTACTAACTACGTCGAACTGGCCAAGCCGAGCGAAAAGCACCCGGTCGAGTTTTACGGCGCGATTGATCCTGAGCTCTACAGCAAGATCCTGAACATGTGCGTGGTAGAAGGCACCCCGTGCATGAACAAGACGATGGCTGCGGATGCCCAGCGCGCCAAAGGTGACATGGCAATGAAAGAATTGCCAAAAGAAGAAATTGCCCGTCGCGTGGCTGCTCAGGCAGCTGCCGAGGTTTGCACTACGCCAACCAAAACTGAAAAGAAGTAAAGATGCTAGACCACATTGATCTGACGAAGCTTATCTTCGGTCGGCTGAGCTGGGATGCCATTCCCTTCCATGAGCCGATCCTGCTCGCTACTTTCGCCATGGTTGGCGTCGGTGGCCTGGCCGTCCTCGCACTGTTGACGAAATTCAAGCTGTGGGGCCCGCTGTGGCGCAACTGGTTCACCAGTATCGACCACAAAAAAATCGGCATCATGTACATGATCCTGGGCCTGGTCATGTTCCTGCGCGGCTTTGCCGATGCACTGATGATGCGTGCGCAGCAGGCATTTTCCTTTGGTGACGCGAATGGCTTCCTGCCGCCGCACCACTACGACCAGGTCTTCACCGCCCACGGCGTGATCATGATCTTCTTCGTGGCGATGCCGATGGTAACGGGCCTGATGAACTACGTGGTGCCGCTGCAGATCGGCGCGCGCGACGTCGCCTTCCCGTTCCTGAACAATTTCTCGTTCTGGATGACGGCGTTCGGCGGCGTGCTGGTGATGGCCTCGCTGTTCGTGGGTGAATTTGCCCGCACCGGCTGGCTCGCCTATCCACCGCTGTCCGGCATTCTGGCCAGTCCCGATGTCGGCGTCGACTATTACATCTGGTCGCTGCAGGTGGCCGGGGTCGGTACGCTGCTCTCGGGCGTGAACCTGATCGCCACCATCGTCAAGATGCGCGCACCGGGCATGGACATGATGAAGATGCCTATCTTCGTCTGGACCGCACTGTGCACCAACATCCTGATCGTCGCTGCCTTCCCGGTGCTGACCGCCGTGCTGGCCATGCTGGGCATGGACCGCAGCATGGGTACCCACTTCTTCACCAGCGAACTGGGCGGCAACGCCATGATGTATGTGAACCTGATCTGGATCTGGGGTCACCCTGAGGTCTACATCCTGATTCTGCCAGCGTTTGGTATCTATTCGGAAGTCGTCTCCACCTTCTGCGGCAAGCGCCTGTTCGGCTACAGCTCGATGGTGTACGCAACCCTGGTCATCACGCTGCTGTCCTACCTGGTCTGGCTGCACCACTTCTTCACGATGGGCTCCGGCGCGTCGGTGAACTCGTTCTTCGGCATTACCACGATGATCATCTCGATTCCGACCGGCGCGAAGATCTTCAACTGGCTGTTCACGATGTACCACGGCAAAATTCGCTACGAATTGCCGATGATGTGGACCGTCGCCTTCATGGTGACCTTCACGGTCGGCGGCATGACCGGCGTGATGCTGGCCATTCCATCGGCTGACTTCGTGCTGCACAACTCGCTGTTCCTGATCGCCCACTTCCACAATGTGATCATCGGCGGCGTCCTGTTCGGCATGTTCGCCGGTATCAATTACTGGTTCCCGAAAGCGTTCGGCTACAAGCTTGACGACTTCTGGGGCAAGGTATCGTTCTGGCTGTGGGTGGTCGGTTTCTGGGTCGCGTTCACGCCGCCGTACATCCTGGGCTTCATGGGCGTTACCCGCCGCATGAGTCACTTCGAAGATACCTCGATCCAGTGGCTGTTCCAGATCTCGCTGGTCGGCACCCTGATGATTGCCGCTGGTATCGGCGCGATGTTCATCCAGTTCGGTGTCAGCTTCATGCGTCGCAAGCAATTGCGTGATGTGACGGGTGACCCATGGAATGGTCGTACGCTGGAGTGGGCCACCTCGTCGCCACCGCCGGACTACAACTTCGCCTTCACCCCGCGTGTGCATGACAACGATACCTGGGCCGACATGAAGAAGATGAAGTACACGCGTCCGCTGACCGGTTTCAAGGCGATCCACATGCCGAAGAACACCTGGGCCGGCTTCGTGATCGCTGCCTTGTCCGCCGTGGTGGGTTTCGCGATCATCTGGCACATGTGGCTGCTGGCCGTGGTTGGCATGGTCGCCCTGGTCGGCACCGTGATCGCCCACACCTTCAACTACAAGCGCGATTACTACATCCCTGCGGAAGAAGTCGCTGCAACGGAACTTGCTCACACTCGTTTGCTGGAAAGCCATGTCTGAATTTACTGCATCTAACCAAGCCGAAGCCGGCAATATGGTCGGCGACGCCTCGCGTTACTACGTGACCGAGCACCATCCGGAGAACGGCACCTTGCTGGGCTTCTGGATCTACCTGATGAGCGATTGCCTGATCTTCGCTTGCCTGTTTGCAACTTACGCCGTGCTGGGCCGCAATTATGCGGGCGGCCCGTCCGGCGCCGAGTTGTTCGACCTGCCGCTGGTGGCGATGAACACGGCATTCCTGCTGCTGTCGTCGATCACCTACGGCTTCGCCTTGCTGGCCGCAAATCGCAATGCCAAGTCGACCGCGCTGGTGTGGCTGGCCATCACGGGCGCCTTCGGCCTGTGCTTCCTGGGTGTTGAAATCTGGGAATTCGTGCACCTGATCCATGAAGGCGCAGGTCCGCAGCGCAGTGGTTTCCTGACCTCGTTCTTCGCACTGGTCGGTACCCACGGTCTGCACGTGACCTTTGGCGTGATCTGGCTGGTGACGCTCATGGTCCAGGTTGGCAAGCACGGCCTGACGCCGGAAAACATCCGTCGCCTGACCTGCCTGTCGATGTTCTGGCACTTCCTGGACGTGATCTGGATCGGCGTCTTTACCTTTGTTTACCTGATGGGGACCTTGCCATGAGCGACCATTCCACCCACGACCATGGTCACGGCGACCACGGTCACCACGGCCACGACAGCGGCAGCCACGGCACCATGAAGGATTACACGATCGGCTTCATCCTGTCGGTGATCCTGACCGCGATTCCGTTCTGGCTCGTCATGGCCAAGGTGCTGCCACCAGGCACCACCGGCATCGTGCTGCTGGCGTTTGCCGGCGTGCAAGTTGTCGTGCACATGATTTACTTCCTGCACATGACGTCGAAAGCCGAACATGGCTGGACCCTGATGTCGACCATCTTCACCGTCATCGTTCTGGTGATCATGCTGGCCGGTTCGATCTGGGTCATGTACCACATGAACGCCAACATGATGCCTGGAATGGAAGTCGACGCCGTCCACGGTGCGCACGACATGCCTTGATGTTGGAAAACAGCGCGCTCCCTGCCAATGGTTCAGCTGAACCGCAGCGCCGGCCTGCCAAGGCCCGGCGCCGCATCCTGAGCGGGATCGCGCTGTTGTTGTTATTGCTGTTTGCCGGTCTCGGCACATGGCAGGTTGTAAGATTGCAGTGGAAACTGGCCTTGATCGAACGGGTCGATGCCAGGGTCCACGCAACACCCACCGATGTTCCCCATTCCCAGGCATGGCCAGCAATCAGCGCGGCAAACGACGAATACCGTCATGTGCGCGTGCGCGGCCATTTCCTGTTCGACCTGACCACCCCGGTGCAAGCGGTCACGGTGCGTGGCAGCGGCTTCTGGCTGCTCACCCCCCTGTGCCAGCCTGACGGCACGACCGTGCTGGTTAACCGCGGCTTCATTCCCGGCGCGCTCGGCGGCGCCAGCGGGTACGAAGTCAGTCGCGCCGGCCCCGACGCCTGCGCCGCCGGTGGTGAATCCGTCACCGTGACCGGCCTGCTGCGCCTGACCGAGCCCAAAGGCGGCTTCCTGCGCCTCAACGACGCCGTCACCGGCCGCTGGTATTCGCGCGATGTCGCGGCCATTGCTGCCGCCCGCAACCTGGCGCGCGTCGCCCCATTCTTTATCGACGCCGATGCACGCCAGGCCGGCACTGCCGGTCCGCGCGATGCCGGGCCGCCCGTAGGCGGCCTGACCGTGATCTCGTTTCCAAACAGCCACCTGGTGTATGCACTGACCTGGTTCGCGCTGGCCGCGATGGTCGGCGCCGCCTGGTGGTGGGTGGCCCGGCGCGGCCCGGGCCGGCGCCATGATCACGCGGCCTGACGTGCCATTGCAAAAAGCTGCTCCCGCGATTGCCGTCGCGCGCGTTGAACACGCGGCTGGCCACAGGAACATGCTGCAGCTGATCGAGCTGCGCTGGATCGCCGTGATCGGCCAGATCACCACGATCGCCATCGCCACACTGGTGTACCACATCCGCCTGCCGCTGGTGGAAATGCTCGAAGTGCTGGTGTTCCTGATTTTCTTCAACGTGGCCAGCCACCTGCGCTGGCACGAACACCGCCTGATCACCAACCGGGAACTGTTCTTTGCCTTGCTGGTCGACGTCGGCATTCTCACCATGCAGCTCTACCTGGCCGGCGGCACCACCAATCCGTTCGCCTTCCTCTACCTGCTGCAGGTGATCCTGGCGGCGGTGCTGCTAGATTACTGGTCGACCTGGATCATCGTCGGCATCACGGCGCTGTGCATGGCGGGCCTGGCCATTTTCGCGCACCCGCTTGCGCTGCCATTCGACCACGCGCGCGGCATCGGCAGCCTGTACGTGCAGGGCATGCTGATCTGCTTTGCGCTGGACTTGGCCTTGCCGGTAATTTTCATTTCGCGCATCACGCGCACCTCGCGCCGCAAGGATTTGCAGTTGTCCGACATGCGCGCGCGGGCCACCGAAGAAGAACACATCGTGCGCATCGGTCTGCTGGCGTCGGGCGCCGCCCATGAACTGGGCACGCCGCTGGCCACGCTGTCCGTGATCCTGGGCGACTGGCGCCGCATTCCCGCCATGCGCGACAATCCGGAATTGCTGGAAGAAATCAGCGAAATGCAAACCCAGCTAGCGCGCTGCAAGGCGATCGTCAGCGGGATTTTGTTGTCGGCCGGCGAGACGCGCGGCGAATCGGCGGTGCCGACGACGATCAACAATTTTCTCGACGACCTGGTCGAAGACTGGGAGGCGAGCCGTCCCATGGCCGATTTCCAGTACGATAACCAGATCGACCCCGACGTCCCGATCGTGTTCGACCTGACCCTGAAACAGATGATCGATAACGTCCTCGACAATGCCCGCGAAGCGTCGCCCGACTGGGTCGCGCTGGCCGCCTCGTGCGACGACGGCCAGCTTGACGTGGTCGTGCGCGACCGCGGCCCCGGTTTCGCGCCGGCCATGCTGGCCAATTTTGGCAAGCCCTATAATTCGAGCAAGGGCCGCCCCGGTGGCGGCCTCGGCCTGTTCCTGGCCGTCAACGTGGCGCGCACGCTGGGCGGGTCGGTCACCGCCAGCAACCTGGCCGCGGGCGGCGCCGAAGTACGCCTGACGCTGCCGCTGGCCTCGATCGCCTTGCACAACAGGAGAGCACATGCCCGCTGACGGTTCCGACGAGATCCGGCTGTTGATCATCATCGAGGACGATGAAGCGTTTGCGCGCACGCTGTCGCGCTCGTTCGAGCGGCGCGGCTACCAGGTCATCCACGCCCACAGTCAGGAAGAAGCCGCGGCCCTGCTGAAAACCCATACGCCGGGCTATGCGGTGGTCGACCTGAAACTGAAGGGGACCTCGTCCGGGCTGTCATGCGTGCAAATGCTGCATCACCATGATCCGGACATGCTGATCGTCGTGCTGACCGGGTTCGCCAGCATCGGCACGGCGGTCGAAGCGATCAAGCTGGGCGCGTGCCAGTACCTGGCCAAGCCGTCCAATACCGACGATATCGAAGCCGCGTTCGGCCACGTCGCGGGCAATGCCGACGCCGACGTCACCGACCGCGCCACCACCTCGATCAAGACGCTGGAGTGGGAACGCATCCACGCCATGCTGGCGGAGACGGATTTTAATATTTCCGAGGCGGCGAGACGGCTGGGCATGCATCGCCGGACCCTGGCGCGCAAGCTGGAAAAGCAGCGGGTCAAGTAAACGCTGATCACCCCGAACAACCCGCGCAGAACACCGTCGAATCGTTTCCTGCTGAACAATTCTGCGCGGGGTTTGCGCGCTGTCAGCTATACTCGCCGCTTGACTTATTATTAAGCAGGCAAGCGCGACGTGGACGACCATCAACAGACAGAATCACCGCTGCGCGAGCGCGGCAAGCGGCTCGTCAGCAGCGCCTCGACGCAGGCCCGCGCAGGTTACAGCCGGACCCGGGGCTGGGCCCGCAGCTGGGCAATCGACCACCTGAACAATCGCCCGCCGTATCAGCGTGTGCTGCTGGTCGGCTTGATCGGGATGGCCGCCTTGCTGGCTATCCTGCTGGTCTACATGCTGATCCTGATTCCCCTGACGCCCGGCATTGCCGACCTGAAGCAGGCGAGAAGCGCGCGCGCGTCGATCATCCAGTCGGCCGACGGCAAGGAGCTGGCGACCTTCGACCAGGGCGTCCAGGAACGCGTGAAACTGGCGCAGATTTCGCCGCACGTCATCGCGGCCCTGATCGCCACCGAAGACCGCAGGTTTTATGACCACCACGGCGTCGATTTCAAGCGCATCGGCGGCGCCATGTTCGCCAGCCTGAAGGGCGACGCCCAGGGCGGCTCGACCATCACCCAGCAGCTGGCGCGCAATATGTTCCCGGAAGAAATCGGGCGCTCGCGCAACCTCAATCGCAAGCTCAAGGAACTGATTACGGCGCTGAAGATCGAAAGTACCTTCAGCAAGACCGAGATTCTCGAAGCGTATCTGAATACCGTGCCCTTTCTGTACAACGCGTTCGGCATCGAAATGGCGGCGCGCACCTATTTCGACAAACCGGCGGCGCAACTCGACGTGCTCGAGTCAGCCACACTGGTCGGCATGCTGAAGGGGACCAATTACTACAACCCGGTCAACAATCCCGACCGTTCGCTGCAGCGTCGCAACGTGGTGCTGGGCCAGATGTTCAAGCAGGGCGCGTTTCCCGAAGCGCGCTACCGCCAGCTGCTGAAACGCCCGCTGCGCCTGCACTTTGCGCGCCAGCCGGAACGGGCCGGCACCGACACCCATTTCACGGCCTACGTGCGCAAGTTCCTGATCGACTGGGCCGACGAAAACGATTACAACCTGCGTCTCGACGGCCTGGTGGTGCAGACCACGCTCGACTACGATTTGCAGCAGGATGCCTTGCAAGCGGTCGAGCGCCAGACCAATGCGCTGCAGGCAGTGGCCGACGTCGAATGGAGTGCGGCCAGCCCGCTGGTGACGTCCTCGATCGGCACCTACGCCGCCGTGCACAATTCCGTGAAACCGTTCGATTACCTGTGGCGCTCACGCCCGGAACTGCTCGACACCTTCATCCGCGAGTCGGCCGAGTACCGCAAGGCCGCCGCCGCCAAGGATGCCGAACCGGCCGAGCTGCTCAAGCGCTTCAAGGGTGACCGCGAATTCATGGCGGCGCTGCGGGCCGCCAAGACCCGCCTGGAGGCGGGCTTTGTCGCGCTCGATCCGGCCACGGGTGAAGTCAAGGCCTGGGTCGGCAGCCGCAACTTCCAGCGCGAACAGTTCGACCACGTGGCGCAGGCCGCGCGCCAGCCCGGCTCCACCTTCAAGCCGATTGTATACGGCGCCGCGCTGGAAAAAGGCATTTCTCCCGATCACGCTTACCTGGACGCCGTCACCAGCATCAAGGCCGGCGACGGCAGCACCTGGCGACCGACCGACATGGGCGGCTCGACCGGCCGCATGATGACCATGCGCGATGGCCTGGTGTACTCGAAAAACACCATCACCGCGCAGGTGATGCAGGACGTCGGCATTCCCACCATCGTGCAACTGGCGCAATCGCTCGGCATCAAGCAGAGCAAGCTGGCGGCGGTGCCGTCGCTGGCCTTGGGCACCAGCCCGGTGACGCTGCTGGAAATGGTGACGGCCTACTCGACCATCGCCGCGCAGGGCGCTTATCGCCGCCCGGTGTTCGTGAAACGCATCCTCGACCGCGACGGCAAGGTGCTGGCAACATTCGGCACCGAGCAACCGGCGCGCGGCATGAGTGCACCGTCCGCGATCACCCTGGTCGATATGATGCGCGGTGTGATCAACCGCGGCACGGGTACCGCGATCCGCTACAAATTCGGCATCAACGGCGACGTTGCCGGCAAATCGGGCACCACCCAGAACAATGCCGACGGCTGGTTCATCCTGATGCACCCGAACCTGGTCGGTGGCGCCTGGGTCGGCTTCAACGACACCCGCATCGCCATGCGTTCGAGCTACTGGGGGCAGGGCGGGCACAACGCGGTGCTGCTGGTGGGTGACTTTTTCAAGGCTGCGCTGGACGCGCGCAAGATCGATCCGGCCGCGCTGTTCGCGGGCGGGCGTCCACCGGCACCGGTCATCCGGCGTGAAGAGCCGGTTGAAGAAGAAGTCGAAGAGCCGGGCGACATGCAGCAGGAGGGGGCGCAACCGAACGAGCATCCGCTGGCACAGCCGCCCGAGCCGCAAGAGCAGGAAGACACGGCCCCGCGCTATCTGCCAGCGCCGCCGCAGGGCGAGCCGGGGCAGGGCTAGCTGGCACCATCAACGGCGTGCCAGTCCGATCATCGGGGCGGCCCGATCCTCCAGGCTCACTTGGGCGATATCGCCTTGCCGATCCTGGCCGAAGGTAATGCGCAGCGCTTGCGATGTCGCGACGAAGCTGCCCAACCCGTCCGGCTTGAGCAGCATTGCGCGCGCGCCGTTGAAGCGGGGATTGAGCGTTGGCGTGCGAAATGTGATGACGGCGCTCAGTTGGCCACCGTCTTCCTCGACGGTCAGAATGCGACCGTCCGCCAGCACGTAGCGTCCGACGTAGTCCCCCAACGCGGGTTGAGCAGCGGGCGCCGCAACGGCGGAGCCTGCCAGCAGAATGCCGAACAGCAGGGAGAAGGTCGATTTGCGCATGATGTTGCTCCTGTGAGTGGGTGGCGCCGTCTCTGTCTGGAAGGCGTACATGCACTGTAGGACGCCTTCCGTGTAAAATCGCGCAGGCTGCGACGGATTGCGCAATTCAGGGGATGAGTGGTGTTTACGCGGGAATGGTTGCATGATGCGCGACGTATGCATGTTTAAAGCGGCGCGGCAGATAGTTGCGCAGCGCCACCTGTGGCGTCCAGGCGGTCTCAATGGCTGGCGCGCAGCGCGCGGGAACCCGATTCCGTTACCGTGACCGCTGCGACATTGCCGTTGCGGCGCTGGTCGAATAGCAGTACCAGCTCACCGCCCGGCGAGGCGAAGGTTGCGGGGCCGACTGGCTTGAGCGCAACCAGGTCGCGCCCGTCGAGTTGTCCCGCCAGTGTGCGCTGCCGCTGCGTGACGGTAAGCACGCGACCGTCCTGGAGGACGTATTGGCCGGTAAAATCCTGCAAGGCTGCACTGTCCAGCCGGCGCTCTTCTGCGTGGGCGGACGCGCACGCGGCGCAGCCCAACAGTAATGCAATGATGAAATGACGCATCGTCTTCTCCTGTGAATAGCTTGCCCACGGCAAGCCTGGACTGTAACTTTAGGATATTTTTTTGCAGTGACTGATCTATTTCCGATCAAGGCGCGGCCAGCGCGAATGAACGGCGATTTTCGAGGCACCGACGGCTTGCGTCACGTTCACGTCGCGCCGGCGACATTTCGTCACTCGCCGTTTGCGCGACCTGGTTTGCATGCGATGATGTGCAGCTCTTTCATTCGAGCAAGTCACCATGCCAACTGTCCCGCACATCCTGCTGCTCGCGCCGCTGCTGTCGATCGCCGCGGGCGCATTTGCCCATGCCGCGCCTGAAGAAGGGCCGCTGCAGGTGGTGCAGGTGAAGGCCAGCGCCACGGCCTACGATCCGCGCCGCGACGATACGGCGGCGAAAATCGTGGTCACCCACGACGAGATCGTGAAACAAGGCGATACGAGCATCGGCGACGTGCTCAAGCGGCTGCCGGGCATTACCATCGGTGGTGTTCCGGGCCGCGGCGGCGACATCAAAATGCGCGGCATGGGCAGCGGCTACACGCAGATACTGCTCAACGGCGACCCTGCGCCACCCGGGTTCTCACTCGATGGGCTGGCGCCGGACCTGATCGAACGGATTGAAATCATGCGCGCGGCCAGCGCCGAATACAGCACCCAGGCCATCGCCGGCACCATCAACATCGTTCTCAGGCGCGCGGTGGTGGCGGCCCAGCGCGAACTGAAAACCACGCTCCAGTCGGAGCATGGCCGGCCAGGCGGCAATGCCAATTTCAGCGTGTCCGACAAAGCCGGCAACCTGTCCTACGCCGTCGTCAGCGGCCTGGCCTGGTCAACCCAGGACCGCCCGGCCACGGGTTTTACGACGTTCTCCGACCCGGCCGGCGCGCCACTGGGGCGGCGCGACCAGGCCAGCTTCATGCGCGGCACCTACCAGGGCGTGAACCTGGCGCCACGCGTGAACCTGACGCTGGGGCCGGACGACAGCCTGGCGTGGCAATCGTTCCTGGCCGCGAATGAATACGGCGGACCCGCCACCGAGCGCAGCATCACCACGCTCGGCGCACCGCCGGCGTTCAGCAGCGCTGTGACCAGCCTGGCGCAGCGTACCGTGCTGGCGCGCAGCGACCTGACATGGACCCACAAAATGGCCGACGGCGCCAGGTTCGATGCCAAAGCCGGCGTCAGTACCGGCACGCGCAGGGTCGAACGGGAGGCATTCGAATACGATCGCGCCGCTACCCTGGCGCTCGAGCGGCGCACCACGTCGCGTCCGCGCGACCAGGGTGTATCCGCGAGCGTCAAGTATGCGACGCCGGTGTTTGGCAAGCACGCGCTGACGGCCGGCTGGGACGGCGCCTGGAGCGCGCGCACGGAACACCGGATCGAGCGCGACATCGCCGCCGGCGACCCACCCGCCAACCTGAACCTGGCTTTTGACGCCAGCGTGGTGCGCCTGGCGCTGTTTGCGCAGGACGAATGGACCATCAGCAAACAGTGGTCGGCCTATCTGGGCTTGCGCTGGGAAGGCGTGCGCACGCGTAGCAGCGGCGTTGAGAATACCTCTGCAGTCTGGAGCCCATTGCTGCAAACGCTGTATAAACTGCCCGGTTCAAAACAGGACCAGGTCAGGCTGGCCCTGAGCCGTACCTACAAGGCGCCGTTCACCAACGAGTTGCTCCCGCGCCGCCTCCGCGCCATCGAGAACAGCGCCACCACGCCGGACGAGCAGGGCAACCCGCGCCTCAGACCCGAGCTGGCCTGGGGCCTGGACCTGGCCTTCGAGCATTACCTTCAAGGCGGCGGTTTGCTCAGTGCCAGCGCCTATCTGCGCCGCATCGAGGACAATGCGCGCAACAATATTTTTCTGATCGACGGCTTGTGGGTGTCGATGCCCATCAACACCGGCAAGGCGCAGGCGCACGGCATCGAGCTGGAGGCGAAATTTGCGCTGAAATCCGTGTTCAAGGCGGCGCCGGCGATCGACCTGCGCGCCAACCTCGCGCGCAACTGGTCGCGCCTGGACACGCTGCCCGGCCCGAACAACCGGCTCGTCAGCCAGACGCCGGTGTCGGCCAACCTGGGCGTCGACTACAAGATGGACCGGCTGCCGCTGACGCTGGGCGCCAGCTACAGCTATCAGAACGGCGGGCCAGTGCGTTTCAGCCTGAACGAATTCGACTACAGCACCCCGAAGCGCTTGCTGGACCTGTACGCGCTCGCCAGAATCAGTCCGAAAGTGCAGCTGCGGCTGTCGGTGGCCAATGCCTTGCACCAGTCGTATATGACAGCGCTGACCTGGGTCGACGCCGATGGGGCGCGCGCCGACGCGACGATTACCCCGACGGCGCCCGTGTTGCGCGCGGCGCTGGAACTGAAGCTGTAGCCTGGTCCGAGGCCGTTTTGAGCAAGGTAGGGCGCACCGGCGCCGCAGCCGTTGGGCCGGGCAGCACCTCCGCCGCCATCACCTGCACCGGCTGTGGACGCGGCGCCGTGGAGATGCCGAGGTCGTCCAGCAACTGCATCATCTCCAGGATGATGATTTGCTGCGTGTCCATAAACAGCGTGTAGTTCGGGTCGAGCACGAAATACACCACCTCGTAGCCGATCGATTCCGGCGCCAGCGTTTTCAGGTGGGCGCGGTCGAAGCGGACCTTGTCCTGGCGCTCGATGATGGCGCGCAGGGCGGCCGGGATCTGGCCAGCCAGGGCGGGCGGCGTATCGGGATTGACTTGCAGCGCGAACTGCACGCGGCGCGTGGTCATGCGCTTGAAGTTGCGCAGCGTGTCCTTCAGGATCTGGGCGTTCGAGATGACGATCTGCTCGCCGCTGTCGGCGCGCACGCGGGTGGTCTTCAGGCCCACGTGTTCCACCTTGCCGGAAAAACCCGCCACCGAGATCGAGTCGCCTACCTCGAACGGCTTGTCGACCGCGATCGACAGCGAGGCGAACAGGTCGCCCAGCACGTTCTGGACCGCCAGCGCGACGGCGATACCGCCAATGCCGAGGCTGGCCACCAGCGTGCTGACATTAACGCCCAGGTTGGACAAGGTGGCCAGCAGGAACACCACCCAGACGGCAATCTGCAGGATCCACGTGATGAACGTGTGGGCGACGGTGACTTGTTCGTCCTCGCCGCCGACCGGCGCGCGGCGCCGGAAGTAACGCTGCGCACTGACCGCAATGGCCCGGTGCGCATACAGCGCAAGCTGGATCCCAAGGGTGATGAACCACAAATTGCTGACGCGTCCTTCCCATTTCGGCGGCAGGTCGAGCACGGACAGGCCGATCAACAGCGCCGTGGCGATGACGGCGAGCTTGCTGGTGCGCGCCAGGGTCTGGCGCAGGACTTCGGCAACCGCGCTGTGGGCGCCGCTTTCCGACAAACTGTTGAGGCGCTTGCGGAAGAATGCGACGGCGCCGTGAATAACGATAAAACTGAGGACCGCGGCGCCGATGGCGAACAGGGTATTGGTGAGACTCAGGTCCAGCGAGGTGATGAAGACAGGGATATTCACTAACTCTCCTTGGGTGTCGGCACCAACGCGGTCGGGCGTTCGAAGGTGACGTTGGGGGGAGGAAAAACGGCGCGACAAGCAGGGCAGGCCACGCGCCTGTGCGCCCGCGCGGGAGCGGACGCGGCGAAGGTGCAACGAAGGTACAACAACATCTGCATCGTCAGCATGCCAGTTGCAGGCTTACCGTTCCGTTCGCTGCTGCACCGACGGCGAAATGTTGCCCGAACTATCATGATGGCTCGCCAAGGCGACAGCATATGTTGTACGCTTGGGTCGTCATACAAACCAGGAGACGACATGTTCACACCTTATTCGACCACGCAGCCGGAGCGCAGCGACGTCGACCACTACCAGGGCGCCGTGGCGCTCGATTTCGGCACCAACTGGTGCGGCATCTGCCAGGGCGCCGCCAGCGCAATTGAGGCGGCCATCGCAGCGGCGCCGTCGGTGCGCCACCTGAAGGTTGAGGACGGTCCCGGCCGGCCGCTGGGCCGCTCCTTCAAGGTCAAGCTGTGGCCGACCATCGTTGTGCTGAAAGACGGCCAGGAAGTCGCGCGCGTGGTGCGGCCCGCCAGTGCCCAGGACGTATCGGATGCACTGGCGGTGGCAGCATGACGGTCGCCACGCCCCTGCCGACCGTGACGGTGCCGGTCAACAAGGCTTCGACGGTCCTGTTCGCCAGTCTGATCGGCACGACCATCGAGTTTTTCGATTTCTATATTTACGCGAATGCCGCCGTGCTGGTGTTCCCGCGCCTGTTCTTCCCGAGCGGCGATGCATCGGCCGCGATGCTGCAGTCGCTCGCCACCTTCGCCATCGCCTTCATTGCGCGTCCGATCGGCTCGGCCGTGTTCGGCCACTTCGGCGACCGCATCGGGCGCAAGGCCACGCTGGTCGCGGCGCTGCTGACGATGGGCGTCTCGACGGTGCTGATCGGCTGCCTGCCGACCTACGCCAGCATCGGCACCTGGGCGCCGCTGTTGCTTGCCTTGTGCCGCTTCGGCCAGGGCCTGGGCCTGGGTGGCGAATGGGGCGGGGCGGTGCTGCTGGCAACCGAAAATGCGCCACCGGGCAAGCGCGCCTGGTACGGCATGTTCCCGCAACTGGGCGCACCGATCGGCTTTTTTCTCGCCGGCGGCTCGTTCCTGCTGCTCTCAACCTACCTGTCGGACGCCGAGTTTTTCTCGTACGGCTGGCGCATTCCGTTCCTGGCCTCGACCGTGCTGGTGGCGATCGGCCTGTACATCCGCTTGAAACTGACGGAGACGCCGGCCTTCCAGAACGTCATCGACCGCAACGAGCGCGTCAAGGTGCCGGTCGTCACCGTGCTGCGCGATCATGGCGGCATGCTGTTCATGGGCACCGTGGCGGCGATCGCCACCTTCGCCGTGTTCTATTTGATGACCGTGTTTGCGCTCAGCTGGGGCACCACGGCGCTGCATTACTCGCGCCCGGAATTTTTGAAGCTGCAACTGCTGTCGGTGGTGTTCTTCGGCCTGACCATTCCGCTGTCGGCGCTGCTGGCCGATAAATACGGCCAGCGCGGCACCATGATCGGCATTAACGCGGTCATCGCGCTGTACGGCTTCGCCCTGGCGCCGCTGTTCGGCTCCGGCGATATTGTGCAGGTAGGGCTGTTCATGTGCGTCGGCATGGGGCTGATGGGCATGACCTACGGGCCGCTTGGCACCTTGCTGTCGGAGCTGTTTCCGGCGGCGGTGCGCTACACCGGCGCGTCGCTGACGTTCAACCTGGCCGGCATTCTCGGGGCCTCGGTGGCGCCGCTGATTGCCACCTCGCTGGCCAAATCATACGGTCTGGGGGCGGTGGGGTGGTACTTGAGCGGGGTGTCGCTGCTGTCGCTGGTCGCGCTGATTTTTACGCGCTCGCACAAGGCTGCGTGATGAACCAGGTCATCCCCGCCGCGGCGGGGATGACCTCAGAATGAGTAGACCAGCGTTACCGAGGTCTGCGTATCGGTATTTTTTTTGTCGACCGGGACATTCGTGTCGCTGCGGGCACTGAACGCGGCCTTCATCTGCATGGTGTCGTTGATCTTGGTACTGAGCGACGACTCGGCCATCGAGTGCACATTCGAGGTGCCGCGTTCGACGCTGACGGTCTGCGCGAACTGCGCCGAATCGCTCAACTGCCAGCGCAGTGCGGCAGCGCCGTGCACGGTCACGCCTTTCTCGCCTTCGCCGGCGGCGCGCTGGCCACTGAAGTAGCCCGGCCCGATTTCCACGTCGAGCGCCTTGCCGTCCGCTTTGTACCATTGCGAACTGTGGCCGACGGCCAGCGTGGTGAAGCGCGTGTAGGCGCCGAACTTGTCGTCCACGTGCGAGCCGTAGACGAACAGCTTGCTGCCTTCCTTCATCAGTTTCAGGGCCGAGCGGGCCGACACGGCGTAGCGCTCGGCGGCGCGTTCGCGCTCACGGCTGCCGTCTGCTTGCGTGATTTCGTCTTCCTTGAAGTAGCCGGCGAAGGTGTAGCGGTTGCTCCAGTCTTCCAGTTCCTGCTGGGCGTCGACCCTGCCGGTGATCGAGGTGCCGGCGGTGTTGCCGGAGGTGGAGATGGCGCCCAGTTCGGCGGACGTCGACCAGCTGCCTTCCGGGATTTTTTTCAGTGGACCCGTTGGGACATCGCCGCGCAACCATGCGGATTCGGGGACGGGGGAGAAGTCGTCGGCGCTGGCAGCGCCGTGTGCGCTGGCAAGCACCAGCGCGGACAATGCGAAAAATTTCATGGGCTTTGACGAATAGCGCCAGGTCGGAATTGGCCCCTGGCTGGACCGCCATTGTAACTTACGCCCCAATCCAGGCGAATTTGAACAGGAACAGGGCCGCGATGACCCAGATGATCGGCGCCACCTGGCGCGCGCGCCCGGTCGTGAGTTTCAGCGCCGCGTAGGTGATGAAGCCAAAGGCGATGCCCTCGGCGATCGAATACGTGAACGGGATCACCAGCGCGGTGATGGCGGCGGGGATGCTTTCGGTGCTGTCGTCCCAGTCGATTTCGCCCAGTTCGCGCAGCATCAGGCAGGCCACGAACAGCAGCGCCGGCGCGGTGGCATAGGCCGGCACCACGCTCGCCAGCGGCGCGATGAACAGGCAGGCCAGAAACAGCACGGCGACGGTCACCGCGGTCAAGCCGGTGCGTCCGCCGGCTTGCACGCCGGCGGCGCTTTCGATATACGCGGTGGTGCTCGAGGTGCCCAGCACCGAGCCGGCGACGATGGCGGCGCTGTCGGCCAGCAGTGCGCGATTCAGGCGGTCCATCTTGCCTTCGACCAGCAAGCCGGCGCGGCTGGCCACGCCCATCAGCGTGCCGGTGGCGTCGAACAGTTCAACCAGGAAGAACACCAGCACCACGTTCAGGATGCCAGCGGTGCCGTGGCCAGTGAGCGCGCCGCGCAGATCGAGCTGCAGGAAGGTCGGCGCGAGCGAGGGCGGCAGCGCAAAGATGCCGACGAAATGGTTGCCACCGAAGAAAAAACTCAGGATGGTGACGGCCAGGATGCCGATCAGGATCGCACCGCGCACACGTAGTTTGTCGAGCGTGACAACCAGGATAAAACCGCAGATGGCCATCAGCGCGGGCGGCTGGTGCAAGTCGCCGGCGCTGACCATGGTGTCCTTGTTGGCCACCACCAGGCCTGCGCCCTTGAGCGCAATGAGCGCCAGGAACAGGCCGATGCCCACCGTGATGGCGGTGCGCAGGGAGGCAGGAATGCCATTCACAATCAGTGCACGCAGGCCGCACAGGGTGACGATGATAAACAGGCAGCCGGAAATGAACACGGCGCCGAGCGCCTGCTGCCACGGCACCCCCATGCCCAGCACCACGGCAAAGGCGAAATAGGCGTTCAGGCCCATGCCTGGCGCCATCGCAATCGGGTAGTTGGCGTACAGGCCCATGATGCCGCTGCCGAGCGCGGCGACCAGGCAGGTGGCGACGAACACGGCGTCCTTCGGCATGCCCGCCGCGCCCAGGATGGTTGGATTGACGAACAGGATGTAGGCCATCGTCAGAAAGGTCGTCAGGCCCGCCACCAGTTCGGTGCGGACCGTGGTGCCGTGCTGGGGCAGCTGAAAAAAGTTGGCGAGCATGGCGTTCCACCTGGTTGAGTAGCCGAAGAATACCATTCCAGCGCCACGATTTGTTACCATGGCGACCTAATCCATCACCCGTGCCGCCCATGCCTAAAAGTAAACCGCCCGTCCCGCGCAAATCACACACCGTTGCCGAGCCGGACATCGATGCGCTGGCCCAGGCGCTGGCCGACCTGGCACTGGCTGCCTTGAACGGCGCGACGGCGCCACTCGACGAGATGACCAAGTCGCTGCGCCAGGCGCTGCGCAAGAAGCAGGATGAAGTGCTGTATGGCGCCATCGAGCTGGCGCGCTTCACCGATCCGGATGCCTGCCGCCTGCTGCGCGGTGCCATCGAAGAAGCGGCGGCCACGCTGCAGGTGCGCAAGGAAGGCGCGCCCGAGCGCGAGGTGGACGCCTTCATGGTGCCGCTGTTCGTGCGCAGCCAGGGCGGCCTGGTCGAAAGCGAAGGCTTCCAGGACGATGCCGCATTTGGCGCCCTGATCGACAGTTTTGCCCAGGCCGGGCTGGAGAGCGCGCAAGCCAAAGTGGTGCTGATGCGGCACGCCTACGATCTCGACGAAATCGACCGTATCGCGTTCGGTGACCTGCATGACATGCTGCGCGAAGCGGCCGCGTCGATGCTGGACAAGAAGATCGCGCCCACGCCGGCCCTCGAGCGCAGCATGCATGGCTGGACCGGCCGCACTTTCGCCGCGCAGGACGATGCGATGGAACTGCGCTTCCTGCTGGGCTTTTCGCTGAAGCGCGCGGACGACCCGTTTTATGTGCCGCCGGCGGACGAGGCGGGCGCGGACGATTTCTTTGCCCAGCGCGCGGCGCGCTACCAGGCCTGGACGGCCAGCGCGGCGCCGCTGGTGGCGCGTTGCCTGGCCAGCGCGCCGGACCGTTTGTCACTCGATTTTCTGTACCAGGATCTGTTTTTTGGCGCCAAGGAGCAGGGCGCGGCGGAACTGGCGATGCTCTCGACGCTGAGCGCGATCGATGCCGCGCTGGAAGGCGCCGGGCACGCTGCGGCGAGCGTGTCGGCGGTCACCGCGCCAATCGATGGCGGCGACGCCATCGTGCTGCGGGTGTGCTTGTATGCCGGTACCGGGGCGCCGTTCGCGACCGTCGACAAGGACGTGGACCTGTCGGCCGACCTGAGTGCCGAGATGGACGAGTTGTGCGATGCGCTCGCAGGGTTGGGACTGGCGCACTTGGCGCTGGCCGACGGGTTTGCCGAAGACGGCAGTGCGGTGGGGGCGGTGGCGTTCGAGCCGCCCGCGTAACGCTGTGCAGCGCGGCGGCGCGGCATACCCGCATGGCGCCGCGCCGTCAGCCTATTTTTTACTCGGTTGGCCGCTCATGTTTCCCTGGCCCATGCCGCTCTGCTCGTTGCCATCGTTCTTGTGGCTCATCTTGCCGGCTGCGCGCGCCTCTTGCGAAGTGAATTCGTGCGCGGTGCCGGCGGCGTGCGCGGCGCGGCCACCTTCTGCGGCAATCTCGCGCTGCTTGTCAGGGTCCATCGACGCAAAACCGCGCGCGCTGGTGTCGCTCTGGCTGCTGGCGGCGGGTTTGTCGCCCTGACTGCCGCGCTGATTGCCGCTCTGGTTACCGGGTTGGTTGGCGCTCTGGTTGCTGCCTTGATTGCTGCCCTGGCGCGGGTCCTGATTGCTGCCCTGATTGCCCTTGTTCAGGTCCTGGTTCTTGTCCTGGTTGGTACCCTGCTTCGGTGCCTGTTTATCGTTGCCAGCCATGATGCTCTCCTTGTATCGTTCATGAAATGTCTGCCAGCCGAAACCGGAAGAAGTTCATCCATCTTAGGTCGCGCACAGCCGGTGGGGGATAGGACAAAGTTGAGGGCCAATGTAGGAATAGTCCGTCAAACTTTATTTGCATAAACAGAGAAATCACCATCTATTGCTCAGTAAACTGAGCTTTAGTGCACGCAATCATTGGCCTGATTGTATTTTGTTCAAACAAACTTTGGGTATCGATTTCGCGGTGCGCACAATTGACACCAGGAAGTACCGGGCATACATTGGTCATTTGAAATCGAACTTGTCAGCATGCGCGCCAAATCCCCTGTCAGACAAAGCGTTTCGTGCGGCACCCTGGTGGTCAACCCCGCGCGCGAGCTGCTGATCTGCCACGTCACCCACACCGCGCACTGGGACATCCCGAAAGGCATGCAGGACCCCGGCGAAACGACGCTCGAGGCCGCTATGCGCGAATTGCGCGAAGAGGCCGGTGCTGCGTTTCCGGCCCGCCGCTTCATCGACCTGGGCGGCTTCGAGTACCGCCGCGACAAGCGCTTGCACCTGTACCGCGTCGACGCCGGCCCTGACCTGGTGACGCTCGAGTCGCTGGTCTGCACCAGCTTTTTTCCGCATCACATTACCGGCAAGATGATTCCGGAGACCGACGGCTTTCGCTGGGCCAACCGGGCCGACGTGGCCCGACTGTGCTGGCCGCGCATGGCGGCACTGCTGGGGACGCTGGACTGGTAGCGCACCCGCCGCTCGGCTGACACGCGCAAGCGCGCTCCAGGCACGCTGCGAAGCCGCTAGAATCGCCTGACCGCGTTGCGCAAGGAGATCCGATGCACACCGACTACGACGTTGCCACCATCATGGGTGGCCTGTACGGCGACGGTTTTATTGCCTGCAAGGGCGCGTTCGCGCGCGAGTGGGTCGCGCAGGTCGGTGCCGATATTGCCGTGCTGTTCGACGAAGCGCAGCGCCAGCCGGGCGGGGCGCTGGCACGCGGGCCGGCACGCTACTACGTCGAGATTCACCCCGAACGCCTGCAGGGCTTTGCCGATATCCTGGTTCACCCATGGTTCACGGCGGTGTGCCGCGCCATCCTCGGCCCGCATTACAAGGTGGTCGAAGTCGGCTTCGACGTGCCCGGCCCCGGCGCCATGCTGCAGCCCTGGCACCGCGATTTTGCGGCGCCGCCGGCCACCCTGGTCGGGCGCCGCCTCGATTCGCTGGCGTTCAACCTGACCACCGTCGATGTCACCGACCAGATGGGACCGCTCGAAATTGCCCCCGGCACGCAATGGGACGATTTCGCCGCCATGCAGGCGGGCAGCGACCCGATGTTTCCTGGCCGGTCGGCATGGCCGCGCTACGAAGCACGCAAGCAGCGCAAGATGCCGCAGATGGGGGATTTCTCGGCCCGCTCCGCCCTGACGGTGCACCGCGGCACGGCCAATCTGTCGAGCCAGTCGCGCCCGGTTCTGGTGGTCGGGGTGGATGCGCCAGACGGCGCCAATGCCGCGAAACACGACCTGCAACTGACGCGCGCCTGCCGAGATGCGCTGCCGCACGCGCTGCTGCAGCATCTGCACTACCGCGTGGTCGATCGCTTGGAGCCAATCGTGCAGGCGCACACGATCGAAGGATTGCTGATGGGTGCTTAAATTCCCGTCTGCGTCTTCTCTTCGATGCTCTGCGCCAGCGCCTCTGCCGCTGCCAGGTCGCTCACCTGGCCGACCTTGCGATTGCTGTTGGTTTGCTGGTCGAGGCTGACTTCTTCGGCGATCTCGAAGCGGCCGTCGTCGCCGCTGGTGTCGCCATCGGTCGCAAACAGATTCTCGGAACGGGTTTCCGGCGGCACTGCCGGCGCGCTGGTCTGGTCGATTGTCATGCTGCACTCCTGATGGTTGATGATGGGCCGATTATGGCGTTGCAGCTGTCCGGACGTGCGCACGCTTGGCCATGTAGGCCTGCGCCGACTGTCGCATTGGCACCTGTCCGACGACAATATTTACGGAAGTCAATGGTGTGCACGACGTCAATTATTAGGCGTATGGTGATTGGCATCGCAGTGGTCAGCCCTTTGCCTACGCGACCCCACTATCATTATCAGGAGATCGATCATGCAACACACTCTCGTAGCCGTTTTTGACAACCGTAACGACGCGCAACAGGCCATGGACGAACTGCTGGCATCTAGCTTTACCAGCACCAACGTTCGTCTCTCGCAAGGCGATACCACCGGCGCCATTGGCGACACGACGGCCGCGCCGGTGGCCACCCCTGACGATGATTCGTTCGCCACCAGCATCCGCAATTTTTTCAGCGACATTTTCGGATCCGACGACAGTGTCAATGCCAAGCGCTATGCCAGCGCCGTGACCAGCGGCCAGTACGTGTTGACGGTCGGTCCGGTCAGCGAGCCTGAGGTCGAGCGTGCCGCCGACATCGTTGAGCGCTTCGGCCCGGTCGACATCGATGAAGAAAGCAGCGGCGCCGAATATGGCAGCGTGGCCGGCGGCCTTGGTGCCGACCAGATCATGCGCCGCGACAGCGCCTCCATGCAGGGCGGCCAGTCGCAATCGCTGTCGTTCCAGAGCGACGACCGCGCCCCGTTCCAGCAAGGGAACCTGAACGATCCGGTGCCAATGGGCGGCACCTACCAGGAACCGATGGAGAGCGGTCAGCGCCTGTCGTCGACTGGCGGCATGAGCATGCAAGATGGAACCCAGCAAGGCTCCATGCAGCGTGCCGACCTGAACAGCGGCAGCGGGTTGGCGCCAACCGAAATCAAGCGTCCTGGCGTGCGCGTGTTCGCGCGCGATCCAGGCGACCTGGGCAACACGGGCATTCGCACCAGCGGCGGCATCGGCAGCCTGGGTGCCGATGCGCTGCAGCAGAGCGACAACGACAGCGCCTTCCGCTCGCACTGGAGTAGCAACTACGACACCGCCGGCGGCAGTTACGATGAGTATGCGCCGGCCTACGGCTATGGATCGCAACTGGCTTCCGACGACAAATATCGCGGCCGCTCGTGGGATGACGCCGAGTCCGACATCCGTTCAGATTGGGAAAGCCGGAATGCCGGCACCACCTCGACATGGGACAAAATGAAAGCGGCCGTGCGTCATGGCTGGGAGCGCATGACGGCGTAATCTGGTGCCCCGCAGTCCTCGAAACGCCCGTTCCGACGGGCGTTTTGTGGTTTATGTGGGCATGCTGATCCGGTTGCGTCCCAGGTGCTTGGCGCGGTACAGGGCCGCATCGGCAATCGCGACCAGTTCGCTCGCGCTGTGCTCGTTCGAGACCAGGGCGGTGGCCGCGCCGATGCTGACCGTCACCCTGCGCGAGGGCAACTCTGCTGTACTGGTACCGGCCTGCCGGTGCCGGCCGTAGGCATCCGGCGCCACCGCCGGCACTTGCAATCCTTCCACCCGGCAGCGGATCCGTTCGGCGACGATGGCCGCCCCCTTGAGCGACTGGTTGGGCAGGATCACGGCGAATTCTTCGCCACCGTAGCGCGCCACCAGGTCATTCGCGCGCATTTCCGCAGCCACGGCTTCGGCAATGCGTTTCAGGCACTCGTCGCCGCCCAGATGGCCATTCGCATCGTTGTAGGCTTTGAAATTGTCGACGTCGACCATCAGCAGCGACAAGGGCTGCTTGGCGCGCATGGCGCGGGTCCATTCGGCGTGCAGGGTGTCATCGAAACAGCGCCGGTTGGCCAGGCCGGTCAAGCCGTCGCGCGTGGCCAGTTGCTGCAAGGCGACCTGGGCCTCCTTCTCCTCGGTCAGGTCGCGCAGGGTTTCCACCACCGCTGTCAGGCGGCCATCGTCGTCGAAAATGGGGCTGGCGTCGGCCGCCAGGTAACGCCGTTTGCCGATGCGCGGCATGTCGCACCAGCTTTCGGCGGTCAGGTTGGCACTCGACGGACAGGCCGTGTGGCAGGTGTACAGCTTGTCCAGTTCGCTTGCGCTGTTGGCCAGCATCACGTCCGCCAGGGTAGGTCGCTGCTCTTCGTAAAAACAACGCCAGTGCTCGCTGGTGCCGATCATGTCGTCGGCGCTGACGCCGGTGAGACGTTCGCAAGCCTGGTTCCAGATGATGACGCGGGCGTTGCGGTCGAGTACGAATATCGGGACCGCGAGTGTCGCCATCATCTGGTAGGCGAAGGCGCGGTCGGGACCGCCTTTGACATCGATATGGCGGCTTGGGCTTGTCATTATTATCCTCAAGAGGCGGGCGACCTGCTGCGTGTCAGTCAGCAAGAAATTGATTTGGAACAAGATCAATTTTGCGCCGCGTCAGGAAATGCACGTTTGATCTAGAACAAATGTCTAAGCCCAGCGGTGGAATCTAGGTGGATTGTTGTAACTGCGCAATACATGCGTGCACGGCGTGCATGTGCAGCGTGACGTGGCGCACATCGCCTTCGGTCAGACAGGCTTCGAGGCGCTGCCATTCGTCTGCCAGCAACTGCATGCCCTGGCGCGTGGCGCTGATCTGCGCGGCGCGGGCATCGCGCTCGAACACGACATCCGTTTCAAGCTGTGCCAGCCGGTCTTCGGCCGCCAGTCGGTGGCGCAGCATGGCGTGAAAGCCCCAGCCCAGTCCGGCCAGCCACAGCAGTACCGCAGCCACGCTGGCCGGATGCGCGATGCCGGGCGGCGCGGCCGCCACGGCGCCGGCCGGTGCCGCCAGGATGAACATCAGGATGACGGGGCGGTAGTTGAGGAGGCGCATGGGAATCTCTCCGCGTAAAAAGTTGTTTGCTGTCAGAAACACTAACGCGGCATTTCCTGCTGGAATTGGCAAAACGCAAGCCCTACGATGCTGACCACCGGCTTCTTGTTCCCGAACAAGAAAACTGCGCCCGCGTTGTTGCTGTGATGCTGCGGCCGCACCCACGGTATAATGGAAGGTTGACGAAGAGGCTAGAACGTGACTTACAGCATCAAAGAAATTTTTTATACCTTGCAGGGCGAGGGCGCCCATGCCGGCCGTCCGGCCGTGTTTTGCCGGTTTTCGGGCTGCAATCTGTGGACCGGGCGCGAGCAGGACCGGGCCACAGCCACTTGCCAGTTCTGCGACACCGATTTTGTCGGCACCGACGGCGAGCGGGGCGGCAAGTTCCGCGACGCCGACAGTCTCGCCGCCGAGATCGACAACCTGTGGCCGGCGTCTTACCCGGCCAGTAAATACGTCGTCTTTACCGGCGGCGAGCCGCTGCTGCAACTGGATGCGGCCCTGATCGACGCGATGCATGCGGTCGGCTTCATGATTGCCATCGAAACCAACGGCACCTTGCCGGTGCCGGGCGGGGTCGACTGGATCTGCGTCAGCCCGAAGGTGGGCGCCACGCTGGTGGTGCACAAGGGCGACGAAATCAAGGTGGTCATTCCCCAGGCGGGGCAGGACCTGATCGACTACCAGCAGCTCGACTTCGCCAATTATTTCGTCCAGCCGATGGACGGCCCGCTGGCCGCATTCAACACCCAGCTGGCGATCGACACCTGCAGGCGCAATCCGCAATGGAAGCTGAGCCTGCAAACCCATAAACTTTTACAGATTCCCTGAAGACCGCATGTTGACGATTACCCGCAAGCTCGAGTTCGATGCAGGACACCGCATTCCCGACCACAAAAGCCAGTGCCGCAACTTGCACGGCCACCGCTACACCCTCGAAATAACGTTGCAGGGCGCCGTGATCCAGGCCGAAGGCAATTCCGATAACGGCATGATCATGGATTTTTCCGATATCAAGGCGCTGGCCAAGGAACACCTGGTCGACGTCTGGGATCACGCCTTCATCGTGTATGAACGCGACGACAAGGTGCGCGAATTCCTGGCCTCGCTGCCGGGCCATAAAACCGTTGTCATCGACCGCATTCCCACGGTCGAGAACCTGGCGCAGGTCGCGTTCGATATCCTCAAGGCGGCCTACACCGACCGCTTCGGCACCGGCCTGCATTTGCATAAACTTGTGTTGCACGAAACGCCGAATTGCTGGGCAGAGATCAGCGGTGACTGAGTCGGCCGACGAACGCTATATGGCGCTTGCCCTTGAGCAAGCGCAGCTGGCGTGGGAGCACGGCGAGGTGCCGGTTGGCGCCGTCGTCGTCTGCGATGGTGCAGTCATTGCCACCGGCTTCAATCAGCCGATCGGCATGCACGATCCCACCGCGCACGCGGAAATCGTGGCCCTGCGCGCGGCCGCTGCCAGGGTCGGCAACTACCGCTTGCCGGGCTGCACCTTGTACGTCACGCTGGAACCCTGCGTGATGTGTTCGGGCGCAATGATGCATGCGCGCCTGGCGCGCGTGGTGTACGCGGCCAGCGACCCGAAAACCGGCGCCTGCGGCTCGGTGCTGGACCTGTTCGCGCACGGCCAGTTGAATCACCACGCCGAGGTGGCTGGTGGCGTGCTGGCCGGTGCGGCGAGCAGCATGCTGAAGGCGTTTTTCGCCGAACGGCGCGCCGCAGCGCGCGCCTGACGCGCCGGCGTGACCAGCGCGCCAGCATGATGGTATGCTGGCAGCACTGCCGCCATCACGGCCTCCCGGCCCATTCGCGCACCATGCCTACCCTCAACGCTAACGGAATCCGCATCGCCTTCGAGACAGCCGGCGACGCCAGGGGCGTGCCGTTGCTGCTCATCCACGGCCTCGGCATGCAACTGAGCGCCTGGCCCGACCAACTGGTCGACGGCCTGGCCGAGCAGGGTTTCTATGTGATTCGCTTCGACAACCGCGACAGCGGCCTGTCCACCAAGTTCGACGCTGCCGGCACGCCCAATCTGGCGCTGGCCTGGCTCAAGTCGCGCCTGGGCCTGAAGCTGCGCCCACCGTACACACTGGACGACATGGCCAACGATGCGCTTGGCGTGCTCAGTGCGCTGGGCGTGGCGCGGGCGCACGTGGTGGGCGTATCAATGGGCGGCATGGTGGCCCAGTTGCTGGCCGCACACCATGGTCATCGGGTGCTGAGCCTGACCTCGATCATGTCGAGCAGCGGCCGGCGCAAGCTGCCGGGGCCCACCCGCGCCGTGCGCGCCGCGATGCTGCGCCGGCCGCTTGATCCGCAAAACGTGGACAGCGTACTCGACAATGCCGTCGCGCTGTGGAAGGCGATCGGCAGTCCGGCCTATCCCACCGCCGAACCGGTCCTGCGCCAGCGCGTGTTGCGCGCCCTGCGGCGCAGCAATTGCCCGTCCGGGGTGGCGCGCCAGACGCTGGCCATTCTGGCCGCCCCCGACCGCAGCGCGCTGCTGGCGCAACTGGCGCTGCCGACGCTGGTGATTCACGGCGCCGCCGATCCGCTGGTGCCGTGCGCCTGCGGCGTCGACGTCGCCAGCAAGGTGCCGGGTGCGCAGCTGGAACTGATCGAAGGCATGGGTCACGATTTGCCGGCCCAGCTCATCGAGCGCCTGCTCGCCTTGATCGACCTCCACGCCCACGGTAAGATGGTCCCCGACTCCACCACGCGCCTGTTCGCCAAACAATGATCACTCCTGTACTCGGCGTCGCCATCGTGGCGCCTGGCGGTTATTCGTCCGACACCGCCGCGCTGCCACGCGCCATCGCCATGCTGGAAGCGCGCGGCTGCATCGTCCACAATTATTATGACCACGGCCTGCTGTACCAGCGCTTCGGCGGCAGCGACGACGGCCGCCTGGGGCAGCTGCACGCGGCCATCGCCGACCCCGACGTGCAGGTGATCCTGGCCCTGCGTGGCCAGTACGGCACCACGCGCCTGCTCGAGCGCATCGACTACCGGGCGCTGGCCGACAGCGGCAAGATCGTGGTCGGGTTTTCCGACATTACGGCGCTGCACATGGCGCTGTACGCGAAAACCGGTGCGCGCAGTTATGCCGGGCCGATGGCGGCGGGCGACTTCGGTGCGCCAGAACCGGTGCCGTTTACCCTCGACGACTTCTGGGGCTGCCTGGCCGGCCCCACCCACCTGGTCACGGGCGAGGGCGCGGGCAACCCCGCCGTGGACCTGTGCGGAACGGTCTGGGGCGGCAATCTGGCCATGTTCATGTCGCTGGTCGGCACGCCGTATTTTCCGGCTATCGACGGCGGCATCCTGTTTTTTGAGGATATCGGCGAGCACCCGTACCGGGTCGAGCGCATGCTGCTGCAGCTGATGCAGACCGGCGTGCTGGCGCGCCAGAAGGCCATCGTGCTGGGCGATTTTTCCGGCTACCGGCTGGCGCCGGCGGACAATGGCTATGACTTCGAGGTCATGCTGGCGCACCTGCGCGAAGTGCTGCCGGTGCCGGTGTTGACCGGGCTGGCGTTCGGGCACATCGCGCACCGGGTGACCATTCCGTTCGGGGCGCAGGGGCATCTGGTGTCGGAGCATGGCCGGTTTACGTTGACGCTCTCTGATTATCCGACGGTGCGCGTGGCGTAGTGGCTTCGGTAAGGTGGTATGGGCCCCGACCTTCGCCGGGGTGACGGCCTTGAGAATGTTGGCTTATAAACCGTCATGCTCGCCACTGGCGAACCTGCGTCCCGGCCCCGGCCGCGATCCATAACCCGCCAACCGAAACCACGATACTAAAAATACCACCACAAGACGACGATACCACGCCAAGCTGTTAAAATGCCCGGTTAATCCGCAACGCAATTTAAGGCTGAAACCGTGCTCTCTACCGCAAACATCACCATGCAATTCGGCGCCAAGCCGCTGTTCGAGAATATCTCCGTCAAGTTCGGCGATGGCAACCGCTATGGCCTGATCGGCGCGAATGGTTGCGGCAAATCGACCTTTATGAAGATCCTCGGCTCCGACCTGGAACCGTCCGGCGGCAACGTCATGCTCGATACCAACGAGCGCCTGGGCAAACTGCGCCAGGACCAGTTCGCGTTTGAAGACATGCGCGTGCTCGACGTCGTCATGATGGGCCACACCGAGCTGTGGAACGCCATCACCGAGCGCGACGCCATCTACGCCAACCTCGAAGCGACCGACGAAGACTATATGCACGCCGCCGAACTCGAGTCAAAAGTGGCCGAATACGATGGCTACTCGGCCGAAGCGCGCGCCGGCGAACTGCTGCTGGGCGCGGGCGTGTCGATCGAGCAGCACCAGGGCCCGATGAGCGCGGTGGCGCCAGGCTGGAAGCTGCGCGTGCTGCTGGCGCAGGCACTGTTCTCGAATCCGGACATCCTGCTGCTCGACGAACCGACCAACAACCTCGACATCAACACGATTCGCTGGCTGGAAGATGTGCTCAACGAGCGCAACTCCACCATGATCATCATTTCCCACGATCGCCACTTTTTGAACCAGGTCTGCACCCACGTGGCCGACATGGACTACGGCACCTTGAAGGTCTACCCGGGCAACTACGACGAGTACATGTTCGCCTCGACCCAGGCGCGCAACCAGCAACTGTCGAACAATGCCAAGGCCAAGGAAAAGGTCGCGGAACTGCAGGACTTCGTGCGCCGCTTCGCCGCCAACAAATCGAAGGCGCGCCAGGCCACCTCGCGCGCCAAGCAAATCGAGAAGATCAAGGTCGACGACATCAAGCCGTCGTCGCGCGCTTATCCGTTCGTGCGCTTCGAAGCCGAGAAAAAGCTGCATCGCCTTGCGGTGGAAGTCGAGGGCATTTCGAAGAAATACGATGTCCAGCTGTTCAAGAATTTCAGCATCATGGTCGAAGCAGGCGAACGCGTGGCCATCATTGGCGCCAACGGCGCCGGCAAGACCACCCTGCTCAAATCGATCGGGATGGACCTGACCGGCCTGCAGCCCGATACCGGCCGCGTGAAATGGGCGGAAAACGCCAACGTCGGCTACATGCCGCAGGATCCGACCGAAGAGTTCGCCAGCGACATGGTGCTGACCGACTGGATCAACCGCTGGACCAAAGAAGGCGATGACGACCAGGCCGTGCGTTCGATCCTCGGCCGTTTGCTGTTCGGTGGCGACGACGTCAAAAAATCCGTGCGCGTGCTGTCCGGTGGTGAGAAGGGCCGCATGATGTACGGCAAGCTGATGCTGGGCCGTCACAATGTCATGCTGCTCGACGAACCGACCAACCACATGGACATGGAGTCGATCGAGTCGCTCAACATCGCGCTGGAAAAATACACCGGTACGCTCATTTTCGTGTCGCACGACCGCGAGTTCGTCTCATCGCTGGCCACCCGCGTGCTGGAAATCAAGGAAGACGGTATCGTCGACTTCCAGGGCACGTATGAGCAGTATCTGAGCAGCCAGGGTATCGAATAAGGAAGCCAGCAATGATGGAAGCACCGGTACAAATCTACGATTACGACCACCCTGTCGAAGGCGCCAGCTGCACCGCGCAGGCGTGGGCGCGTGCGCCTGCAGTGCCATCGGCCGAACGCAAGATCGAACTGAAGGAAAAGATCAAGCGGCTGCTCAAGGAACGCGGCGCCGTGCTGGTCGCGCATTACTACGTCGATGCCGACCTGCAGATTCTCGCCGAAGAAACCGGCGGCTGCGTGTCCGACTCGCTCGAGATGGCGCGCTTCGGCCGCGACCACGCGGCGCAGACCCTGGTCGTGGCCGGCGTGCGCTTCATGGGCGAGACGGCAAAAATCCTCAGTCCTGAAAAAACCATTTTGATGCCGGACCTGGACGCCACCTGCTCTTTGGATCTTGGCTGTCCTGCCGACGAATTCGCGGCCTTCTGCGACCAGCATCCGGACCGCACGGTGGTCGTCTATGCCAACACCAGCGCCGCCGTGAAAGCGCGCGCCGACTGGATGGTAACCTCGTCGATTGGCCTCGATATCGTCGCCCACCTGCACGCGCAGGGCAAAAAAATCCTGTGGGCGCCGGACCGCCACCTGGGGTCCTACATCCAGAACAAGACCGGCGCCGACATGCTGTTGTGGCAGGGCTCGTGCATCGTCCACGACGAATTCAAGGGCATTGAACTGGACCTGCTGCGCGCCGAATACCCGGATGCGAAGGTGCTGGTGCACCCGGAGTCCCCAAGCAACGTGGTGGCCCAGGCCGACGTGGTCGGTTCCACGACGCAGCTGATCGATGCCGCCCGCAACATGGACGCGAGCACCTTCATCGTCGCCACCGACAACGGCATCCTGCACAAAATGCGCCTGGACGCGCCCGGCAAGCATTTCATCGCTGCGCCCACCGCTGGCAATAGCGCCACCTGTAAAAGCTGTGCGCACTGCCCGTGGATGGCGATGAACGGCCTGGAAAACCTGGCCGCGGTGCTGGAAAATCTGTCGAATGAAATCCAGGTCGACCCGGTGACCGGCAAAGAGGCCGTGCGCGCGATCGACCGCATGCTCGATTTCGCTGCCGCCAAAAAAGCCAAAGCGCTGCCGACCGGCGCGCTGGAACAAGAAGCTAAACTGTTTACCGGAATTGGTCCTGCATGAGTAATTTGAGAAACCCCTTCGCCGTCTTCGACACCCGACTGCAAACCGCCTTCGAAACCAATCTGCTGGCCGCGCTGATGGAAGACGTCGGCGGCGGCGACCACACGGCGCAGCTGGTGCCGGATGAAGAGCGCGTGCACGCGCAAGTGATCGTGCGCGAGCAGGCGGTGCTGTGCGGTGCGCCGTGGTTCGAAGGCATCATGACGGCCATCGATCCGAATACCGACATCAACTGGATGTACGGCGAAGGCGAGTTGATGAGCGCCGGCAGCGTGGTCTGCACAATGCAAGGTTTTCCGCGCTCGCTGCTGACCGGCGAGCGTGCCGCGCTCAATTTCATGCAGCTGTTGTCGGCCGTGGCAACCGCCACGCGCCGCTATGTCGACGTGGTGGCCGGTACCAATGCCGCCATCCTCGACACCCGCAAAACCCTGCCGGGCCTGCGCCAGGCGCAGAAGTACGCAGTGCGCGTCGGTGGTGGCCAGAACCAGCGCATGGCGCTGTACGACGGCATCCTGATCAAGGAAAACCATATCGCGGCGGCCGGTGGCGTGACGGCAGCATTAACAGCTGCTTCGGCGCTCGATGCGGGCGTGCCGATCCAGGTGGAAGTTGAAACGCTCGACCAGCTGGCCGAAGCGCTGGCTGCCGGGGCGAGCTCGGTATTGCTGGATAATTTTGATCTGGCGCGGCTGCGCGCTGCCGTGGCCTTGAACGCGGGCAGGGCGCTGCTGGAAGCGTCGGGCGGCATCAATCTCGATACCGTGCGCGACATTGCGGAGACGGGTGTCGACCGCATCTCCGTCGGCAGTTTGACGAAGGATATTCGGGCCACCGATTACTCGATGCGGATCGTCGAATCGCATTGAGCGCCATCGCCGCCCGGCGTCCCGCTATTCTGCCGCGACGTTGGGCGCATCAAACGTTCCACGAATTGCATCTTCTGCTCCGGCGCCGTCGAGGCCCTGTCGCGACACCGCGGTATTGATCCACGTCCAGGCGCCGGGCGCATCCCCAGTCGGCCATGCGCGACGTCGACAGCAAAAATTCATCTAATCAATAGCGCATCGAACGCGCACGCGCCCCCGTGTGCTGCTTGCACTTCTGCGTGGCGTAAATCGTACACGCTTCCATCAAATGCGTTTCAACCCGGCAGGTGTTTGCTCTTCCGCAGACTCGTCATGCGCGCCGGCGCAATAATTTCCAATCGGAAAAACGCCGGTAGGCTGCGGCATCTCGATGCATGCCGCATGCCCCGCAACCAACCGCGAGACGAAATGGGAGCGCTTGACGATGGCCATGTTTACTTCCAGCGTGTGGGACCGCCTGATCGCGCCAGTCCCCGCATCTGCCGCCGGGCGGCGGCCGCTTCAACTGACCCTGCCGCAGTACAAGCGCGCCATCGCGCGCGACCTTGAATCTCTGCTCAACACCCGCGTTGCGATTTCTCCGGAAGAGTTGGCGACCTACCCCGCCTGCAGAGAATCCATCGTCAATTTCGGCCTGGCCGATTTCGCCCAGCTGTGTCTCACCAGTAGTACCGACCGCAAGAAAATTTGCGACCTGCTGACCGCGGCCATCGTTCGCCACGAACCGCGCCTGGCGCAGGTGCGGGCCCGCCTGGTGGAAGAAACCGGCAGGGTGAACCGGCTCAGTTTTGCCATCTCCGGCCAGCTGCGCGCGCTGGCCATTGATGACCGCGTGCAGTTCGACATCATGCTCGAGCCGTCGAGTCTGCAGTACGCCATTCGCTGATCACTCGAGTGCCCGATGAAAAAATTCCTGAAAGCGATCCGCCATTATTACGAGCGCGAACTGGCCACCATGCAGGCCTTCAATGCCGAGTTCGCCGCCGAGTTTCCCGCCCAGGCCGGTCAGCTGGGCATGGAAGGCGGGCAAGGGGACGATCCCCATATCGAGCGTTTTATCCAGGCCACGGCACTGTCGAACGCCCGCATCGCCAAGCTGATCGAGGACAATGATCAGAAGGTCACCGAAGCACTACTACAGATCAATTACCCCCACTATTTGCAGCCGTTCCCGTCGACCGCCATCGTGCGGGTCGACCTGAGCGCCGGTCTCGCGAGGATGACGGCGCCCGGGCTGATTGCCCGTGGCGCCACGCTGGTGGCCCGTTCTGCCGACGCGCCCGCGTGCCGGTTGCGCACCGTGTACGACGTGCAACTTACACCCTTCGTCGTGGCAAGGGTGACGTTTCAAGCGCACGTCAACTTGCCGCCGACCATACCGCGACCGGCCGCTGTCACCACCATGCTTTCCATCGACATCGAATCGAAGGCTGCCAACCTGGGCCTGGGGCAAGTGCAGCTGGACAGACTGCGCGTTTTCATCGATGCCGAACCATCGCTGTGCGCGACCACGCGCGACGTGCTGTTCATGCACGCCAGGGTGGCCTGGCTGGAAGTCGACGGCGCCTGTCTCGCATTGGACGCCGTGCCGCTCAAAGCGGTGGGATTCGACCCGCACGAGGCGGTGCTGCCAACCAGTAACTTGTCGCACCCTGCCTACCTGTTGCTGACCGAGTACTTTGTCAATCCGGAGAAATTCAATTTTTTCGACATTGACTGGCCGGCGCTGGCGCCCCACCTGCCGGCCACGTGCCGGCGCCTGACCCTCCACTTGGGGCTGGCTGGCGTGGCCGGCGATGCGCACATTGGACGCGCCCTGAGCCAGCTCTCGAGCGAGAATTTTATACTCTGCTGCACACCGGTGGTGAACCTGTTCAGGCACCCGGCCTGCCCGATCGAACTGACGCACATGACGCCTGATTATGCATTGATCGCCGACGGCAACTACGCCGACGCCTGCGACATTTATAGTGTCGACAAGGTGACCACGGTGCAGAAATCGCGCCACGGCCAGACCTTGACAGAATTCCGCCCCTATTACTCGCTGCGCCATGGCGAGGCTGGCGGGCGCCACGGCCGCTACTACGTGGTCCGCCGCGACGAGCTGGCGGCGCTGTGCCACCCCGGTCACGCCATGCGCATCGCGCTGGTCGACCTGGACCTCGATCCACTGGCCGTCCTCGATGCCAGCGTGTCGATCGAGCTTACCTGCACCAACCGCGATCTGCCCAGGCGCCTCAGCTACGGCGCCGCGGGCGGTGACCTCAAGCTCGAGCAGGCGACCGACGGTTATCCACTGCGTTTCCTGCGCCGCCCGACGCCCCAATACCGTTTCAGTGCGCACGACCACTGGCGCCTGATTGCGCACCTGTCGCTCAGTCATTGTTCGCTCTCTGCCGACGGCCTGCATCTTCTGCAAGAAACGCTGATGCTGTACGACTTGCCACAGTCGTCGGTTTCGCAGCGGCAGATCGCCGGCATCGTCGCCCTTGAACAGCGCGCGACGAGCCTCTGGCTGCACGACGACGGTCACAGCAGCCTGATGCATGGGGTGGCGGTGCGCGTCACGCTCGATGAGGATGCCTTCGCCGGCACCGGCATCGACTTGTTCGTCTCGGTGCTCGACCGTTTTTTTGGCCTCTACGTGCACTGCCAGAGCTTCACGCAGTTGACGGTTTATTCGCAAACAAGCGGAAAGGAGCTGATCCGATGCCATCCACGCAGCGGCGCACGCAAGCTGGTCTGATCGACCGGTTGATCAAGCAACCATTCCGCTTTCATTTTTTTCAGGCCGTGCGCCTGATCGATCTATGGCTGGGGCGCGACGCGGCTTCGCACGGCAAGAAGCTCGAAGCGGTACTGCGTTGTAAAAACAGCGTCGCGCTGGGTTTTCCGCCCAGCCAGATCGAGGCGCTCGCCATCGACGCCGACGCCCCTGCAACGCCGACGACACCAGGCGGGCCGCTTGCACCGGCCATGGGCCGGCTGCGCCATATCCGCCTCACGCCCGCCTTCATGGGTTTTCTGGGCGTGAATGGCGTGCTGCCCTACGACTACACCGCCACGATCGCCGCGCAAGTTGCCTTCGACAAAAACCACGCCGGGCGCGCCTTCTTCGACACCTTTTCGCACCGCATGATGGTCTTGTTCTACCGGGCCTGGGCCGCCTGCCATATCGAATCCGGCGCCGACGCTGACGGCCGCGACCGGTTTCTGGAGGCCCAACTGGCTCTGGCGGGCAGGCCCCGCCGTCCGCAGCCTGCGCCAGCGGGCCTGGCCACCACCGGCATCCCCGCCGAAGCCGTAGCCCACTACGCTGCCTTGATTCGCCATCGTCCCGTACAGTCTGACGTGATCGCCGGCGTGCTGACCGACTTTTTTCGCGTGCCCGTTCGCTGCGAGCCGCTGGTCGGTTGCTGGGCCAATATTGGCCAGGACAATTGCACTGCCCTCGGTGTGCAAAACAATCTGCTTGGCTTTGGCAATATGCTCGGCGACCGCTACTGGCGCCGCGACGCCCTGGTGCGCCTTTGGGTGGGCCCGCTCAGCCACGTCGACTTCGACCGTTTTCTGGCTGGCGGCAGCGCCGGCACGGCGCTCAGGGAACTGCTGGCTCTGTTCGCCCTGCCTGCCGTCGCATTCGAGGTGCGCCCCATTTTACGGGCGGCCGACGTTCGCCCGGCCGCCCTGGACAACCTTACCCGGCTGGGTTGCGCCTCGCTTGTGCTCAGCGCACCGCAAGCGACAGACCATGCCGACACCCGCTACCTGATTTCCTTTTGACTGTAACCAGGATGGAGCTACCCCGTGGACTATGACAACGATTTCGACGGCGCCGACCAACTCGGTAACATCCTCACCGCCAGCAACCGGCCGCTGCGCATGCAGTTGGGTTTTCCGGATGGTGTGGCCAGCGACGTTCTGCTGCCCCAGCGGATCGAAGGCGTTGAGGCGATCTGTGACGGCATTGAGATGCGCATCTACTGCCTGGCGCTGGACGCGCAACTGCCCCTTAAAACGCTGATCGGGCTGCCCGTGGAAGTGCAAATCGTGACCGATCAGGGGCAACTGCGCAGCATCTGCGGCATCGTCGCCGAAGCGAGCGCCGGCGAAAGCGACGGCGGCCTGGCCAGCTACCAGCTGGTGATGCGCGATGCGCTGGCCATCCTCGACCTCGATGTCGGGACACGCATATTCCGCGACCAAAGCGAGCTCGATGTTGTCAAAACTGTGCTCAGCGAGGCGCGCCGCGCCAATCCGGGCCTGGCCGCGATGTTCGAATTCGAGGTCGAGACGGCGCTGAGCCTGCGCGATTTTCCGGTGCGCAGCCAGATCGTCCAGTACAACGAGGGCACGGGCGCCTTCCTGCGCCGCCTGCTCCGGCGCTGCGGCGTCTCTTGGTTTTTCCGGCCGGGCCGCGCCGGGGATGCGCGCGCAACCGATGCGACCGGTGGCGCGCCCTTGGCTCCAGCGCACACCATGGTGCTGTTCCAGGACGCCAGGCGGCTCAAGCCAAGCAGCGCCGGCACCATCCGTTTTCATCGCGACAGCGCCACCGAAGAGCGCGACGCGATCACCGCCTTCGGCGCGGTGCGCACCTTGCGCCCGGGCCGGGTGACCCGCCACAGCTGGGATTACGCCAACCCGCGCGGCACCGACTTCATGAGCGCCAGTGTCGCCAGCGCCGACCACCAGGGCGTCAAGGGAAACAAGCTGGCCGCCACGCTGGACCAGTATCTCACCGAGGCGCCGCATGTGCGCGACACCTACGAGGACCTCGAGGCGCTGGCCCGCCAGGCGCTGGACCGCTCGGATTTCGAGGCCAAGTGCTTCCACGCCGAGGGCGGCGTACGCGATTGCACCGCCGGCGAATATTTTAGTTTGACCGGCCATCCCGAGATCGATCGCCATACTGATTGCGAGCGCCAGTTCGTCGTGCTGTCCTCGCACATCACCGCGCAGAACAACTTGCCCAAGGACTTCGACGCCCGCGTCGCGCGCCTGTTTGCGCGCAACCGCTGGCAGACCGATGCCGCCGACTTGCCGCTGGCCGCCGAGAACTGGTTCGATTCGGGCCAGTTCCGCTTCCAGTGCCGCCTCACGTGCGTGCGGCGCGACATTGCCTTCGTGCCGGCCTGGGACGCGCGCGTCGACGTGCCGCAGGCGCAATTGCAAAGCGCCGTCGTCGTCGGCGCGCCGGGCGAAGCCGTCCACTGCGACGCCCAGGGCCGCGTCAAGGTGCAATTTACCGCCATGCGGGCTGCCGACCATGCGCACGCCGAGGGCGCCGGCGCCTCGGGAACCGATCGCGACTCGGCCTGGGTACGCGTGGCCACCAGCTGGGCCGGCACGGGCAGCGGCATGCATTTTGGCGCCCTGGCGCTGCCGCGCCCCGGTACCGAAGTGCTGATCGGTTTTCTGGGCGGCGACCCTGACAAGCCGATCATCATCGGCCAGCTATACAACATGCTGGCCCGGCCGCCTTACCTGGGCGCGGGCGCTTTGCCGGGCAATAAATATTTGTCGGGTATCAGAACCCTGGAAATCAAGGGGAGCCGGGGCAATCAGCTGCGTTTTGACGACACCACCGGCAAGATCAACGCGCAGCTGGCGAGTGACCATGCGGCGTCCCAGCTGAACCTGGGCTACCTGGTCCAGCCGCTGCAAGATGGCCATGGCGCGCCCCGTGGTGAAGGGGCTGAACTGCGCAGCGACGCTGCTGTTGCCGTGCGCGGTGCCAGGGGCGTGCTGCTCAGCGCGGCGCCCAGCCTTGGAGCGGCCGGTGGTCAGCTTGACCGGGAAGGGCTGGTGGGCGTGGCCGACGTGTTGCAGAGCGTCGCGGAACAGCTGGCCAAATTCGCCAGCCTGCACGCAAAGGACGCCGCCAGCGGCACGGAACTGCCGCAGTTGCTCGACAAGCTGCGCGAATGGACCGCCACTGGCACGGCAGGCGGCGCGCCCATCCTTGCTGCTGCAGCGCCAGCCGGCATCGTCGTGGCCAGCGAGGCCAACCTGGCGTTGGGGGCCGTATCGAAGATCGACCTCATCAGCGCCGGCAATACTGACATCGCCACCGGCGGCGCGCTGGCCCTGCGCGCTGCGCGCGGGGTCAGCATGTTTGCCCACCAGGACGGCATGAAGTTCGTCGCCGCCACCGGCGACCTGCGCAGCGAAGCGCAGCACGGCGACATCAAACTGAGCGCCAGCGGCGAGATTACGCTGTCGGCCGGCGTGCGCATCACCCTCTCGGCGCCCGACATTCGGCTTGTTGCCACCGGTGTCCAGGTCGACTACGGCAGCGACACCATCAGCGCGCAGGCGAAGGGCAAGCACCTGATCAAGGCGGCAAGCTACATCTTTGCCAAGGGCGGTGGCGGCGCGCCGCTCGCGCTCGCGTTCCCTGCATCGACGCTGGAGACGGACGAGCGCGTGATCCTCCAGCACCAGTCGACCGGCGAGCCCTTGCCGCGCCGGCGCTATGAATTGACGTTGGAGGACGGCAAAATCATCCGCGGCGTGACCGATGAACTCGGCCGTACCGCGCTGGCCACCAGCAAGGCCTACGGCAAGATCGACATTTGCATTTTCCCCGAGGACGCGCCTGCATGAGTGCGCGCCACTATCCCTTTGCCAGATCATCGATCAAGAAAGGTCCGTCACCATGTCCGCGCAAGCTGAACCCACCCGTCCTTTGCCCGCCGCGCAACCCGATTGCGACGGCAACTTTCGTGCGACTGCGCACTTGTCGTCGGTCGATTGCAAGACCCGTGCGCTTTTGAAGATTCCGTCGTCGAAGGTGATTCCCGTCATCGTTGTTCCGGGCATCATGGGGAGCAACCTGTGCGCCACCACCGATCCGACCAAGCCTGCCAACAAGGCTTTGAAACCAGGAGAAGCAGCCTGGCGGCCGCCGAATGGCAGTGCGGAGGGCCTCAAGGAGGCGAGTAAATGGGAGAAGCGGCTTCCGCCTGAACGTCAGCAAATCCTCGATGCGAAAACGCTCGACGTCGACAACACGGGTTTATTGATCCGGTCGCCCGATGAACGGGTGCCGTTCGATGCTGCCGTACTGAGAGAGCGTGGCTGGGGCCAGATCCATGCCAGCAGCTACGGTGTTCTGCTGGGAAAACTTGAGTTGCACCTCAATTCGGTATTCAGCGAGTTTAGGGGGAATTCGATACTCGAAGCAAAGTGGATCAATTTGGGAATGTGGGACCGCGAGATGTGGAATGTGAGCAAAGACACAGGCGTCACGGCCAAACTGACTGAAGTGCAATTGAAGCAATTCGCGCAGTACCACTATCCGGTCTACGCATTGGGCTACAACTGGCTGCAGTCAAATGCTCTGTCGGCGGATCGGCTGGAAAAGCGCATCAACGAGATCATCAAGTTCTGGGTCGACAGGAAGCAGCAGTGCAGTCAAGTCATCCTGGTCACGCACTCGATGGGTGGACTGGTCGCACGAGCGTGCGCCAAACGCATTCCTGACAAGATTCTGGGCATCGTGCACGGCGTCATGCCCGCGCTTGGTGCGCCCGTGTGCTACCGGCGTATCGCCTGCGGCACCGAGGCTAGCACCTACGTTGCCGGTAAATTCGCCGACATCGCTGGGCGCAGGGAAGACGACACGACCCCCGTTATGGCTACCGCCCCCGGGCCGCTCGAGCTCTTGCCGAACAACCAGTATCCGAAGCCCTGGCTGCACGCAACGTTCGAGACTAGCGATGGAAAACGCCAGGCTCACTTGAGCCTGCCAAGTGGCAATGTCTATGATATGTACCGCGACACGGCCTCTTGGTATCGCATGATTGATCCGGCGCTGGCAGATCCGGCGAAAAAATTCTCCGGTCCGGCCGAAGTCGCTAATCAGATCAAGAAAGCAGTTACTCAAGCTGAACGTTTCCACACAACGGTGCTCGGCGACTACTACCATCCCAACAGCTATGCCTTTTATAGCGACGACCCGTGCCATTTGTCGTATGGAAGTTGCCGCTGGCACGCGGTCAAGACAGCCGCCGCGCCCGAAAAAGGGGTGCTGGATTCCGGCACGATCATCAGCCGCACCGCCGAGACCGGTGGCCGCACGGTGAAATTTTCCAATGGCAGCACCGTCCAGTTTACGCATTCGATCCAGGACGGCCCGGGCGACGGCACTGTGCCGCAGCAATCGGGAATGGGACCGGCGCAAGGCGTTAGGCAACTGTTTCGCACCAGAGGGTATGACCACCAGGGCAGTTACACCGATGAATCGATGCTGACCTTGACCTTACAACTGATTGCCAGAATCGCGCTGGAGGCCAAATGAACAAAGTGTTCTCGCGTAAACATGGCGCATGGCTCGCCAAATTCATCATCTCTGCCTCCCTCATCCTCGCATGCGTCGCGCTCACGCGCAAGGTGCAGGCGGCCTTTCTCAACTACCAGGTGAAAACCATGACGGCTGAAATGAAGGACCTCAAAATGAAACCCATGTGCGTTGGGCGCTTCCTGATCGACATACCAGCTGACGCCGAAGTGTCGTACCGGGGGGCTATGATCGCCGGCTGGAGTATCTCGACCTATGACGAAACGGACGAACAATTCGCCGCACGCGTAGAGAAGAAAGAAGCTCAGCTTTCAGGCGAGAAAAATGAACGTGGAAAGCCAAGTCTGGAAAGTACGCATGAAGTCGATAAAAATGGCGTGCACGGCAAAATACACGTGTTTGGCAGGGAATGGATTCGTGGACTGCCAACTGAGCCGGTCTCGGAGAGCGTCCGGGTCGAGGCGATGATCCGCGTGCAAAAGCACAGTTTTATTCTTACCAGAGAATTCGGCAACGACGGTTACCTAAAAAAACTCGCCGAACTGGTTGCACAGTTCAGATCGCGCGAAGAAAACGAGATTCCAACCGAGGCGGGTTTCTGTTTCGAAGGAGGCTTTATCACAGAACCGATAATGGTAGAGCAGACCGAACGCACCACCATGTTCGTCGGCCTGAATGGTCACCCCGATGTGTCGATAGCGCTCAGCATGATAGCGGGTATCACCATACCAAGGACCTTGCTTCAACGCGATGCCGAATCATCAACTATCAACGAAAATCGCTCCCGTTTTCATACCTTCCGGCGTGGCCCGCGTCCGCTCAATGGCGAACCTGGCGAAGAAGTGCTTGAACGCGTCCACGAGTTCAATGGGAACTAGGGCCACTCGTTCATGTGGGAGCTCATCCATAACAAGACCGACAGCGTTTTCACACCGCTCATGTCATTCGAGTTGAGCACCGGCCACAGTCAACCCGGCACCACCGTCGATTCCAGCCTGACGGACGCCCAGGCGCTGGTGCTCTGGGACAAGATGCTGTCCTCGCTGCGCGTGCGCCCCGTTGTGGCTGTCAAACCGGTCGCCGTCGCGCCCCCGCAAGTCGCTTTGGGCACCTGGGCGAAAGCCAACGAAGTCTGTCCGCAGACTGGCTGGTGGGAATGCACGGACGGCGACAAGGGCATTGCCATCCTTGGCGGGCGCCAGCAGTATTACCGCGCGGGAGAAGCGATGGCACAGGCGATCCAGCTGATGCCGACGACGCCGTGGCAGCGGATGACCGGTCAACAGCCTACCTTCACCAGCAAGATTCCATCATCGTGGAAGCTCGTCAGCCGGCGCCAATCGCCACGCAGTGCATCGGCAGCAGCGCCACGGCAAGCGTCGATCGTGCCAATTGATGAGGGTGCCGGCGTGCCCGATGCACAGCACGATGTAGCGCTACTGCCTGGTGCGATCGCCGGGAGCGGCATGACCTGTCCCGCCAGCGGCTGGTGGCGTTGCGTCGACGCACTCGCACTCGACAGTACGCGCTGGTTTGAACGTGGCCAGATATTGCCGATGGCGACCATCCGACAACAATTGTCACTGCTGGAGCGGCTCAACGGCATGCCGGACGTCAGAAACCAACCAGCCGCCTGGGAATTCGTCCGCCATGCCGATGCTGCGAAGGACAGCCAGGAACAATAGACAGGGAGCGACAGCGCAGATAAGCTGGCTTAACAGGCGTCGCGTGAAACCGTATTCTCGCCACCAACACGAAAGGACCACCATGCCCAACGTCATTCGACTCGGCGATCCAACCTCCCACGGCGGCAAGGTCATCTCCGCCGGTGCCAGCGACTACCTGGTGGACGGCATCGCCGTCGTGCGCGTGGACGACTTGTGCAGTTGTCCAATTCCGGGACATGGCGTCACCAAGGTGGTGGAAGGCGATGCCGACTACATCGTCGAGGGGAAACCGGTTGCGCTGGCGGGACACAAGACTGGCTGTGGCGCGCAGCTGATCTCGACGATCGGCGACTACGACATCGCCTGACCATGCGTCGTGACAGCGCCAACGCAGAGCGCGACTCGATCCCCCGTTGTGCGCCGCGCACTGCATTTACCTCGGCCGTCGCAGCAGCAGGGCGCCAGCAAGCCCCAGCACGATCAGCGTCACCGCAATCATCTGCGCCTGCGTCGCCATCACGCCCATCACATCGAGCACCGGATTGACCCGGATCTGCTCGACCAGCAAGCGCTCCACACCCGACAGGAGCATGTACACCGAGAACAGCCAGCCCATTTTGAAGGAATGGCGGCGCAAGGCCCACAGGATCGCAAAGCAGACCAGCGCCATCATGGTTTCGTACATTGGGGTCGGATACACGCCGGGCAGGGCGATGACTTCGCCGACGATATTGTTGTCGTAGGTCTGCGCCCAGAACCAGGTCGGCAGCCAGGCCGGCTTCAAGGCCATATTCGCCGCAATGCCCCAGTCGCCGTCACCGGCCACCTGGCAGCCGATGCGCCCGACCGCGTAACCAATCATCATGGCCGGCGCGGTTGCGTCGAGCAGCGGGCGCACCGGCAGCTGCCAGCGGCGCACGCAGTAGATGCCCGCCAGCGTGCCGAAAATCAGGCCACCGAAAATCGATAGTCCCGAGCGCGTAAAAATCAGCGATGCAGGATCGAGGATGAACTGCTCGCTGTGCTCGAGGATGTGGAAGATGCGCGCGCCCACGATGCCAGCAAACAGCACCACCATCGCGAAATCGGACACCACGTCCTGCGGCGGCACCGCCTTGTCGACCACGACACCCTGCGCATTTTTCTCGCGCACGCGCGCGGGACCAACCAGGCCCAGTTCATACATGCGTTTCAGTTCACGCTTCATGCAGTACGCCGCCACCACGACCGCGAGCGCGACGAACAGGCCGAACATCGGCATTGGCAGCGGGATGTCGACGCCGGTCAGGTCGCGCAGGAGATCACTTACAAACGGGTACGACATCGGCATGGCCTCGGTGGTGAAAGGGAGGCAGAGTATAACAGTTGCTACTCTTGCAGCAGCTGCGCCACGCGCGGCAAAATCAGTTCTGCCGACGCTTCCACCTTCAGGTCGATCAGGTCGTCCGCGCGGGTGATTCCATGGTTGATGGCGGCGATCGGCTTGCCGCTGGCGGCAGCCAGGCGCGCGAAGCGAAAGCCCGAATACACCATCAGCGAGGACCCCACCACCAGCAGCGCGTCGGCATGGTCCATGCGCGCCAGCGCCTCGATGGTGCGCGGCGCCGGGATATTATCGCCAAAGAAAATCACGTCGGGCGTCAGCGTGCCGCCGCAGTGCAGGCAAAACGGTGCATGAAAATCGTCGAGCGCGTCCGGCTCGATGTGGGCGTCGCCATCCGGCGCAGGCTGGGCAAGGGCCGCAATCAGCGATGGATTCGCTTCGCTCATCACGGTCTGGATGAAGGCGCGCGAAAACGTCGACGCGCACGCCAGGCAGCGCACGGTGCGGATATTCCCGTGCAGTTCCAGAACAGACAGGCTGCCGGCGCGCTGGTGCAGGCCGTCGACGTTTTGCGTCAGCACGCTGCCGATGCGCTGGCCTTGCTCCAGCGCCGCCAGCGCAACGTGGCCGGGGTTCGGCCGCGCCTGCGCCATGGTTGACCAGCCCACCATGCTGCGCGCCCAGTAGCGCCGCTGGACAGCGGCGGACTTGCGGAATTCGGGACCCTGAATCGGTTCGCGGCCGCGCCGCACGCCGTCACGGCCGCGGTAGTCGGGAATGCCGGAGGCGGTCGACAGGCCTGCGCCGGTAAGAACAAGGGTGTGTGGGTGGCGCGCTAAAAACTCAGCCAGCGCGGGCGCGCAATCGGGTTCGGAAGACATGGCTTATCCTAGCACTCAGCGCGCCGACACGCCGATCCCGCCCACAATCAGCGCGAACGCCAGCAGGTGGTACAGGTGCGGCGGCTCGCCCAGAAACGCGGCCGACAGCAGGGCGGCGAACAGCGGCGTCAGGTTGACAAAAAACGCGCCGACGGCCGGACCGGCTTTGGCGACGCCCGCACCCCAGCAGCGAAACGCCAGCACGGCCGGACCGAGCGCGACAAACGCCAGCGCCGCCCACACCGCCGGGCTCCACGAGATCGGCCGCGGCGCGCCGACGCTCCACTCGACGGCCGTGAATGCGCCTGAGAACAGCACGCCGTACAGCACCTGAACCAGCAGGAACGCGGCCCAGTCGGCGCGCAGCGCGGGCACGTCTTTTTTTTGCATCAGCAGCCAGCTGTAGAACGACCAGGCAATCGTCGCCAGGATCATGTACAGGTCGCCTATCACGAGGCGCAGGGCGGCCAGCTGCTGCCAGTCGCCGCGGCTCAGCACCACCAGCACGCCAAAGATCGACAGCGCGGCGCCGGCCGCTTGCCAGGCGCGCAGCGGCACCCCGAAGAACAGGCGCCCGACCAGCATCATCCAGACCGGCAGCCCGGCCGCCACCAGTGTCACATTGATCGGCGTCGAGCTTTGCAGCGCCAGGTACTGGAAGGAGTTATACAGGCCGATGCCAAACAGGCCGAGCAGGGCGTAGCGGCGCCAGTGCAGCAGCGCACCGCTGCCGGCAGCAAATGCCGCGCGTCCCAGTGGCAGCAGGATCAGCAGGGCCAGCGACCAGCGCAGCAAATTGAGGGTCATCGGCGGCACGGCGTCCTTCACCAGGCGCCCGACTACCGCGTTCCCGGCCCACATCAACGGCGGGACAGTCAGCAGCAGCGCCGTGGGAAAAGTCAGGCGGCGCTGCATGTGCTAACGACACCCGTAAAACTGTCACACGTAAAACCGTCACCCCGATGAAAATCGGGGCCCATGCTGACGTCGTATTCGCGCGGCTCAGGCGGCTTCGGCGACGCAGCATGGGTCCCGGCGTGCGCCGGGATGACGGTTTCAGGGGCAGCGCTGAACGCAGGCACCATTTAACGCCGCGGCGGCGTCAGCACGCTCGGTAACGCCTTCGGCAGCGTCTCCGGATAGTCGCGCGAATAATGCAGGCCGCGGCTCTCGTTGCGCGACAGCGCGCTGGTGACAATCAGCGCGGCCACGTCGACCAGGTTACGCAACTCCAGCAAATCGTGCGTGATGCGGAAGTTGCGGTAGTACTCGTCGATCTCTTCCTTGAGCAATTTGATGCGGTGCTGCGCGCGTTCCAGCCGTTTCGTGGTGCGCACGATGCCGACGTAGTTCCACATGAAGCGGCGCAGCTCGTCCCAGTTGTGGGCGATCACCACTTCTTCGTCGGCATTGGTGACGCGGCTCTCGTCCCAAGCCGGCAAAGCAGGCGTACCCTGCGCCGGCGTCGCTTCGATCTGGTAGGCGCACGCGCGCCCGATCACCAGGCACTCGAGCAGCGAATTGCTGGCCAGGCGGTTGGCGCCGTGCAGGCCGGTGCAGGCTGTCTCGCCCACCGCGTACAGCCCGGGAATATCGGTCCGCCCGGTCAGGTCGGTCACCACGCCGCCGCAGGTGAAGTGCACGGCTGGCACGACCGGAATCGGTTCGCGGCTGATGTCGATGCCCAGTTCGAGGCACTTGGCGTAGATGGTCGGGAAGTGCTCCATCAGGAATTCCAGGCTCTTGTGGCTGATGTCGAGGTGGACGTAATCGAGGCCGCGCTTTTTCATTTCGAAGTCGATGGCGCGCGCAACCACGTCGCGCGGCGCCAGTTCGCCGCGCGCGTCGTGGGCCGGCATGAAGCGCGTGCCGCCAGCGGCGCCGGCTTCCGGCGGCAGTTTCAACAGGCCGCCTTCGCCGCGGATCGCTTCCGTGATCAGGAACGATTTCGCATACGGGTGATACAGGCAGGTCGGGTGGAACTGCATGAATTCCATGTTCGAGACGCGGCAGCCGGCGCGCCACGCCATGGCGATGCCGTCGCCGGTGGCCGTGTCCGGATTGGTGGTGTACAGATAGACCTTGCCGGCGCCACCGGTGGCGAGCACCGTGTGCTCGGCCTCGAAGGTCAGGACGTTGCCGGTCTTTTCATCCTGAACGTACAGGCCGTAGCAGCGCGGCTGGCCGACCAGGGGCGCCGTGTGGCCATGCACGGCTGTGGCGCCCAGTTTGTCGGAGGTGATGACGTCGATCGCGCAGTGATGTTCGAACACCGTGATGTTCGGATGCGCGCGCACCTTTTGTTCGAGTGTGACCTGGACCGCGTGGCCGGTGGCGTCGGCGGCGTGGATGATACGGCGCTGGCTATGGCCGCCTTCGCGGGTCAGGTGAAAACCCAGTTCCGCGGTGGCATCGCGCGTAAACGGCACGCCCTGGTCGATCAGCCAGTCGATTGCCTCGCGCCCGTGTTCGACAATGTAGCGGGTGGCCGCTTCGTCGCACAGGCCACCGCCGGCGACCAGCGTGTCGGCGATGTGCTGGTCGTGGCTGTCGCCGGAATCGAGCACGGCGGCGATGCCGCCCTGCGCCCAGTTGCTGGCGCCATCCTGCAGCGCGCGTTTCGAAATGATGGCGACCTTGCGGGTCTCGGCCAGGTGCAGTGCAACCGACAGGCCGGCCAGGCCACTGCCGACGATAGCGACGTCAAATTTCATGGGTCATGTTCAATTGATACGGGTAGCGCCACTATAGACCATTTGCCCGCCGCTGTCGTATTGGCCCCGGTTCAACAAACCAATTGACGCGCATCAATGAGTTGGGGCCGCTTGTCCTGAATCATGCACCTTTACGCAACGTGCGGGAGTCGAACATGGCGCAAGCGGTGAAGCGAGCAATTCTCAGGACCAGCGCGGCGACGCCATGGCAGGCGCGCTCATGAGCGGCTTATGCGGCTGGTTTGCCGCGCAGCCCGCCCCGATTGCCATCGAACGCATGGCGTCCCCCATCGGCCGCTTCGAACGCACCCCCTTGAAAAGTGCGGCGAGCGGTCGCGCGGCCGTGGCGCTGTCGGGCAGCATCGACCACACCAGCCTGTTTCATGAAGATGGCCTGATCGTGGCCCTGTGGGGCAGCCCCGGCCAGCAGGCCAGTTTGCTGGCGCAGCGCTGGCGCAGCCACGGGGCGCATGCCTGTGCGGCGCTGGCCGGCCACTTCGCCTTTGCCATTCTCGACGAGTGCGCCGGCGAAGCGCTGCTGGCAGTCGACCGGTTCGCCACCCGGCCTCTGTATTTCCATGCCTGCAGCGGATCCGGCGACCTGCTGTTCGCCAGTTCGCAGGATGCGCTGCTGCGCCATCCGCTGGCCGGACGCACGGCGTCTGCGCCAAGTCTGTACACCTACCTGGTGCTGGGCAGCATGGGCGGCAGCGCCTGGGAGGGGCAGCAACAGCTCGGCCCCGGCGAATGCCTGCACCTGCGCGGCGGGCGCGCCGTGCGCCATACGTGGTGGCGCATGCGCTTTCACGAACACGGCACTGGCAGCCGCCAGGACCTCGAGGCCGCGCTGCAGGCGGGCGCGCGCCAGGCCCAGGGCGAGCCACGTGCGGGCGTCATGCTCAGTGGCGGCGCGGGCAGTGCCGCCCTGGCCGCGCAGCTGCAGGCACCGGGCACGGCGCCGCCGGCGACGTTCTCCGTGGTGTATGCGAACGGGCCGCACGCACCCGCCGCGAATCCGGCGCGCCAGGCGGCGCAACTGCTGGCCAGCCGCCACCACGAACAAGTGGTGCGCCCGGCCGACGTGGTCGACGCGATCCCGAAACTGGCGGCCCTGTCCGATACGCCGTGCGGCGCCACCAGCGCGGTGGCGCATCATTATTGCGGTGCGCTGGCACGCGCCCAGGGCGTGCTGCGCCTGGCCAACGGCGCCGGGGTGCGCGAGCTGTTCGGCGCCGGCCCCTTGTCCGTGCAACAGCGCCACTGGGCCCGCTACGCCGCCTTGCCGGCAGCGCTGCGCGAACTGGTGCTCGAGCCCTTGCTGGTGCACCTGCACGCGACGGCGCTGGCCGACCAGGCGCGGCGCGACGTGCCGGCGCGGATCGTACACGCCAGTGCGTTCGGCGCGGCCCACGCGGCGCCCATGCTGGCCCCTGAGTTTCGCGCGCAGATCGATCCGGGCGCGCCGCTGGCGGCCTTGCGCCAGCTCTGGTGGGGCGCCCAGTGCCGCAGCGACACCAACCGCACGATCGCGCTCGACCTGCGTTTGAGCTTGCCGGCGCGGCTGGCGGCCAGCCAGCTGGGGTGCGCGCTGGCTGGCGTCGACGTGGCCTATCCGTGGCTGGAGGAAACCGTGGTCGCCGCCGCCGCCCAGCTGGCACCGCACGGGAAGCTTCCTGGCCGGGCGGCGCCCCATGCCCGTGCCCTTCGCGCGCTGTTGCCCGGCCCCCTGGCGCGGCGCACCGCGCGCGCCACGCTGCCGCTGGTCGCCTGGCTGCAGGCCGACCCTGACCTGCGCGCGTTGGCCTTCGACAGCTTGCACGACCTGCGACGACGTCATATCGTTGCCGACAGTGTCATCGATGGCCTGTTGTCGACCTCGATGGCGGCGCCCGGACCCGGCTTCGGCAATATGGTGTGGCGCCTGATGATGCTGGAGCAGTGGTTCCTGTACCGGGCGCCGCACGTGCTGCTTGGCACCTCGGCCCCGCTGACTGCGTCGACCGCGCCAGTGCAGGCCTGTCCCGCCGATGAACCGGCGCCGGCAGGGCAGGCAATATAAGTCGCTACGGCATGGCGCATTCTGTTCGGCCCCGCACAAAGCGCGCGCCGCTTGTCGGTTACGCTGGCGTTATTCATCCATCAATAAGGACGCCATCATGACAAGCACCAATTCCACCCAGGTCGCCGCCCTCAAGGACAAGATCGACGCGCTGCGTTTCGCCATGTTCACCACCACCAGTGCCGACGGCCATCTGCTGAGCCATCCAATGACCAAGCAGGAAATCGATGCCGAAGGCGGTATCTGGTTTTATACCTCGACCAATGCGGAGCTGTGGGAAAACATCGGCGCGCAGCCGGAAGTGAACATCAGCTTTGCCCAGCCCGATGACAGCCTGTATGTATCAGTCAGTGGCGTCGCCCAGCGCGTCGTGGACCGGGCCCGGATCAAGGAAATGTGGAATCCGATGGTGCAGGCATGGTTCCCGGCCGGGCCGGACGACCCGCATGTCGTGCTGGTGCGCGTCGACCCGCACGGCGCCGAATTCTGGGATTCGAACGACAGTAAGATGGTGCGCTTCTTTGCCATGGCGAAAGCCGCCGTCACCGGCAGCACGCCGGACATGGATAACCAGCACGGCACCATCGCGCTGTAATCTGTTGCACTGACGCGGCGGCCTGGCGTACATTGCTACTTTCTACAGAATGGGCAGGGCGCAGATGCAGATCGATGGTCTCGAGATAGCCGCGAATGTGTTTACTGCCGGGGCCATCTTCCTGGCCGGGCGCAACAGCGTGCACACGTGGTGGACCGGTATCATCGGCTGCACCTTGTTTGCGCTGTTGTTCTACCAGGCCTCGCTGTTCGCCGACGTGGTGTTGCAAGTGTTTTTCGTCTGCACCAGCATGTTTGGCTGGTGGAAGTGGGTACGCGGCGCCAGCGGCGCAGTGCTGCCGGTGACGCACATGCGTCCCGCCAGCCTGCTGTGGATGGTGCCGGCCGGCCTGGCCGCGACTGCCGCCTACGGCACACTCCTGTATCTCTACACGCGCGCCTTCGCGCCCTTTTTTGACTCGGCCGTGCTGGTATTTTCCGTCATCGCCCAATTTCTCATGATGCAGCGCCGGATCGAGAACTGGGGCTTCTGGCTGATCGTCAACACGATCGCCGTTCCCTTGTACGCCAGCCGTGGCCTGACCATGACGGCGTGCCTGTACGCGTTTTTCTGGATCAATGCGGTGGCATCCTGGCTGTGGTGGAAGAAGCTGGCGGCGCATGAAGCGGCTGCCCGCGCGGCGGACATGACGCCAGCACCGGCCGCTTAAATGCCTTTCTGCATCTCGATCACGAAGCGGTGATGCACGTCACCTTGTTCGAGTCGTGCAAATGGGTGGTTGAGCGCAATCACCTCGACGTCGGCCACGATGTTGTGAAGAGAATCAATGGACCAAAAAGAAACGCGCATCCTCGACGCCGCCTTGGCCCTGTTCTGCCAGCATGGCTACCGCAAGGTCACCATGAGCGAGATCGCTGCGGCCAGCCAGATGTCGCGCCCGACCCTGTACGCGGCCTTCGCTGGCAAGGAGGATATATTTGGCGGGCTGGTGTTGCGCCAGCGCGCCCGCTGTGAGGACGCGACACGTCAGCGTCTGCCGGCCGCCACGGGGCTGGCGGCGCAACTGGCGTGCCTGTTCGAGATCTGGGTGGTGGAGCCGGCCGCGTCGGTGATCGATTCGCCGAACGGCATCGACATGATGGCCAATTGCGGCGTGTATGCGCCGCAAGCGCTGGCGGCGATCTACGCTGCGCTGGAGGCCCGCCTGACAGCGGTTCTGGCCGCCGCAATGTGCGGCGAGCACGTCATGAGCGCCGCCGATATCGCGTACATCCTGCGGGTGGCCACCACCGCCACCAAGGCGTCCGCCGATAACCTGCCGGCGCTGCGCCACGTGGTGGCCGGCATGATCACGATGGCAGTCGCAACGGTCGAAGCGTCCTAAGCGGCGGGCGTGCGCGACGCCGGCGCCATGTCGTCCGGCGCCTGGTTGGCGCCCGTTTCCGCACTGCCCAGTCCGGTTTTCCGGTGCGCGTCGGCCTGCCCGGCGCGCGTATCTTGCGCACCCAGCGCGCCCGACTGCGTGGATGGGTGCAGCACTTTGGCAGGCGCGTCCGCGCTGCCCGCCGGGTCATCGCCCTCATGCCGGGTCAGGCCCGCGCCGCCACTGCCGCCCGTTTCCGCCTGGCTCTGGGTCGGGTCGGGCTGGCCGTCCTGGTCGATGTCGTCGTCGCCGATGCCGGTGGTGCCGCTGTCTTGCTGTGTCATGGCTGATCCTGGTTGATGAATGTGCATCGATTATCCCGCAGGCGCGCGGTACGCGTAGCGCGCCTGCGTGCCCGATGCAGCAGTGAGCGTCCTTGCACAAACATCCGCAGGCGGCGCGTGCCGCCGGCGGGTTCGTTTGACTATCCGACCAGTACTTCGCTCATTTGAATGACTGGCGTCTGGTTGGTGTAATTGGGAATATCGCCCATGATTTCCTTCGTGTGCGGACCAAAGCCGGCCTGAAAGGCGTCCACCGAATCGCAGAACAGGTGGCCTATGGCGATGTAGGGCGCATTCGCGGCCGGTACGCCGCCAGGAATGGCGCCATCTACCGCATACGATTTGCAATAATCGCCCATCAGCTGTTTTACCATCGGCATGTGCCGATCGCGATAATAGGCTTCGTCGAAACGGGCGTCCGGGCCATTCGGGTACATCACACTCACTTTGATCATGCTTGGTCTCCTGGTTGTGACTCGATTGTAATTCGGGCATTAATAAAAACACATCGTGCGCCGATGTGGCGGTCTTTGCAAGCGCCGCCTGTGCCGGGCGGTTGAACATCGTTTCATTCCATGCCGACACGCAATAGTTACATTACAATCCACCATTGCTTGCTTGCCCGGGTTGGTCATGTCCTTACTTGCGTTTAACTATGGTTCCGACGATTCGGGACTGGTCTGGGGTTTTCAGATTGGCGAAGGGGTCGGCACGGTGCCGATCAATGCGCCCGATGCGCTCAAACTGATGCAGACACCCGTGCCCGGCCAGTTCGTCTGGCTGCATTTCAATTTGTCGAATGCGGCCAGCGAACGGTGGCTGCGCGCCCATGCCAACCTGGGCGACAATTTCTATGAAATCCTGCACCAGGGCTCGCGCTCGACCCGGATCGAAATCGACGACAACGCGCTCATCGCGGTCGTCAACGATGTGCTGCATAATTTTTCCTTCGACAGCGCCGACATCTCCACGCTCTGGGTCCACGTCACGCCGCACGGCGTCATCAGCGCGCGCCGCAAGCCGCTCGAGTCGATCGAGCGCCTGCGCCAGGCGGTCGTCCACGGAGAATTGCTGCGCTCGCCCGTCGAATTGCTGGTGCATCTGCTGCGCGACCAGGCCGACGTGCTGGTCAATATCGTGCGCGATGCCGTGGCGCGGGTCGACACCACCGAAGATCAACTGCTGGCCAACCGCCTCACACGCAAGCGTGAAGACCTGGGCGCGCTGCGGCGCGTGCTGGTGCGCCTGCAACGCCTGCTGGCGCCGGAGCCGGCGGCACTGTTCCGGCTGCTGCAGCGCCCGCCCTCGTGGATCGTCCCGGACGACCGCCAGGACCTGCGCCAGGCTACCGAAGAATTCACGGTGGTGCTGACCGACCTGGCGTCGCTGCAGGAACGCATCAAGCTGCTGCAGGAAGAGATTGCCGCCCAGGTGAATGAAGAAAACAACCGCAGCCTGTTCATCTTGACCATCGTGACGGTGCTGGCACTGCCGATCAATATGGTGGCCGGCCTGCTCGGCATGAACGTCGGCGGCGTGCCGCTGGCGCAGCATGAGCAGGGCTTCTGGATCGTGGTGGCCATGACCGGGGCGTTGACCGGGACGCTCGCGTGGCTGCTGCTGCGACTGCGGCCACGCTGAACATCACGACATCACCTTGAAATCGAACAGGCGCTCGAACAGCCACACCAGTGCGATGAGCGCGATCAGCGTCGACCCGCCCACCAGCACGACCCGGCGATAGGCAAAGGTGCGCCTTGCCGCAAACGCCAGCGGCAGGAACACCGCCACGATCGCGAGCTGGCCCACTTCGACGCCGACATTGAAACCGACCAGGGACAGCAGCAGCGCCGTCTTCGGCAAGCCCAGATCGAGCAGCACGCTGGCAAAGCCGAAGCCGTGGATCAAGCCGAACACGAATGCCACCAGCGCGCGGCTGCGCTCGAACACCGGGCGGATATTGTTCAGCGCGGCCAGCAGCACCGATGCGGCAATGGCCGACTCCACCACGCGCGACGGCAGCGACACCACGCCCAGGGTCGCCAGCGTCAGCGTGATCGAGTGGGCCAGCGTGAAGGCGGTGACGACTTTCAGTACTTCGATGAATGAGGCGCGGAAGGTGTCGCGCCCTTGCCACCCGGCGGCGCGCCAGACCAGCACGGCCGGCAGCAACAGGGCGAGCAGAAATAAAATGTGGTCGAAGCCAATCCAGATATGCCACACCCCGTGCTTCACGTAGTCAAAGAACTGGCGCCAGCGCGAGGCGTCCTGCACTTGCAGCTTTTGCAGCGGGCTGTCCGGTGTGAAAATGGCGGTCGAGGTTTGGGTCCGATTCGTCAATCTCAGCAAGCCCTTGTGCTGCGGGTCGATATCGAACAGGAGCCGGTAGTCGGCATCGAGCGCGACGATGTCGTCCGCGCAGCTCGCCTGCAGGCGCAGCACCGCGTAGGCGCCGTCGCTGTGCTCGTCCAGCAGGTGTTCGGTGACCCGCAGCGGGCAGGCTACGCCAGCGCTGGCCAGCTTCAGGCGCGCCAGCGCGTACGCGGCAATCGCGCCGTGGCGTGCGCGCACCTCGTCCCAGGTCAGTTCGCCATTGCCGTCCTGGTCCAGGCCAATGGCGACGTCGAGATCGCGCAGCGCGATGTCCCATTGACCGCTGACGTTCTTGCCGGCCACGTTCAACACCAGGTAACTGTCGCTGGGCTTGTGCGCGCTGGCGCCGCCGGCGAGGCACATCGCCACCAGGAACAGCAGGGCGCGCATCATGCGATCACCTTCAGGCGGCGCAGCGCCGGCGCCACCGTCTGATCCTGCAGGCGGCTGGTCCTGAGCCAGTCAACCACCAGCGTCAGCGCAGCCAGGTCGCCGCTGGCTGCGGCCGTCTCGGCCAGGATGCGGAAATCGGCCGGCTCCTTTTGCACCGCCCAGTTCAGCTTGGCCAGCTTGACGGCCAGCGAGGGATTGTTGCGCAGGGCAAGTTCAAAACGTGCCTGTTCGCGCTGGTGCACGGTGTCGCCACGCAGCGTGGCGGCTTCGAAGCGGGCACGCAGCGCATCGGCCTGTTCTGCCGCGGCGGGCGCATTCATCGCTTTCAAGGCCAGCGCGTAGCGCAAGAGCAGGGCATCGGCGCGGGTTTTGTCTTGCAGCAGGCGCGCCACTTCGGGCGCACGGCCGTGGTCCAGCAGGTAGTCGCTCCAGGCAGCGAGCAGGTAGCTGTCGGCGTGGTCCACCGCCAGCGCTTCCCTGAAATATTTTTCGGCGCCGGCACTGTCACCGGCACGCGCGGCCATTTCGGCCAGCAGCGTCGTGACCCAGATGCGGATCGCCGGCGTGACCTCACGCTGGGCCGCCAGGGTCGTCGCCAGTTGCTGGTAACTGGCCGGGCCGTCGCCACTGACGTTGGCGATATTCGACAAACAGGTTTGTATCACCAGTTGCGGCGCGCGCGAATACAGGCGCATGCAGCTGGCCTTGGCGGCCGCGAAGTCGCCGCTGATCATCTGCACGGTTGCGCGCGTGATCCAGGCTTGCACATTGCTGCTGTCGCGCTTGACGGCCTGGTCGAGGTCGAGCAGGGCGGCCTCGAACTGGTGGGTACTCTGGCGCAGCGTGGCGCGCAGGACCAGCACCGGTTCAGGTGGCGCGGCCAGTTTCCACCATGGCGCCAGCGCGCTTTGCGCATACCCGAGATAGCGCGGGTCGCCGTCGACACGGGCCTGTTCGATATAGCGCTGGGCCAGGGTGGTGGCCAGTGCGACGTTGTTGGGGGTGGTATGCAATTCTGTGCGCAGGCGGCGTAATTCGCGCTGCACCGGGTCGGCGCGGCTGGGCAGGTGCTCGACGACTTGCTTGCCGTCCTTGGGAATATACGGGGCGGCATGCAGGCCAGCGCCACAGCAGGCGAGGGCGGCCGATAGACATACACGGTAAAAAAGCGGCATCGAAGGTGCGATCTGTAAAAAAAGCGCTACAAAAAAAAGGAGGAGCAGCGCTCCCCCTCCCGTCAGGCCTTGCGGCCCGGGACACCTTAGGTGGTCGGTTCCGGCGCGGTGGTTTCCGGCGCCGATGCCGTCACGCCGTCGATCGACACTGGTTCAGCCGTTTCGTTGGTGGCGCTGAACAGCCCTTTCACGATGTTGATGAAGGAGTCGGCAACCACCGGCGGCGTCGAATTGTCGCCACCCTGCGGCACAGTCGCGCCGGTGTCGTTGTTGCTGCTGCCGCATGCTGCCAGCGTCAGCGCTGCAGTTGCCACGGCAACGCCGAGCGAGAGCCGCCCGCGCCGCTTGAAGAATTGAATGTTTAGCATGATCGTATCCTTGGCGTGAGATTACTGGTTGCCCGGCAGCGGCGTGTTCAGGTACGGGAAGCCGCCCTTGAAGTCAGCCGCAGTCTTGCGCACGCCATCGGTCAGCGCAGCGCCGCCGGCAGGGGCGTCGGCAGGCTTGCAACCGACGGCGAACTTGTCGGTCGTGGTGGTCAGCACGCACAGGGCGCCCATGGCCACGCGCACCGACAGGTCGACCACGTCGTCGCCCGGACGGCGGCCGTTCGGGAAGCCGGCATTGTCGCCGCCGGCCACGCCCAGCGCCGACTGGGTTGCCAGTGGCGTGGCGGCGATGCTGGTGTTCAGGCGCAGCATTTCGGACGGCACCGCATTGGCAGGCTTGTTCAGGCCCGTAATACCGGTGAGGAAGGCGGCCACCAGGTCGGTACGGGGGAAGTTGGTCGGTGCCTTGGCGCTCGGGAACAGCGACTCGACCACGGCCGGGAAGGCCGGATTGGTGACGTAGGTCAGGAATTGGGCATCAGCGGTCGGCTTGGACGCATTAAAACGGTCCTTGTCGTCCAGGCCAATGATGACTTCGTTCACGAGCGGCATGCCGAGGCGCGATACCTGGCTCCAGGCGCCGCCTTCCTTGGTGGCGTTGTTCAGGCCAGTCGCGGGCGTGGGGTTGATCAAGCGGCCCTGACGCACGCTGGCGGTGGTGTAGGCGCCGATCACGGGTTCGGCACTGGTCGCCAGGCAGGCGATCGGCACTTCGAGGGCGATCGAGCTGATATTTTTCTGTTCCAGGTCGTTCTTCTGACCGGTTTCGGCGCCGAGCGGATTCAGGTTAAACAAGTCGAAGATTTTACCGACGGCGATATAAAACGGCTCCTTGCGCTGGCCCACGAACACGCGGCCCGTGCCGCAGCCCGGAATGACGACGTCGTAGATGTGCTGGTTGGCGTAGGTTTCGTAGCCGGTGGCGGAACCGAAGGTCTTGTCGCCGACATTGTCGATCGGCTTGTCGAATACCGACACGCCAGCGTTATTGGCCAGGCGGGTGCGGGTGCCAGTGCGGCGGTCGCCCTTGACCAGGTCGACGGTGTATGTTTCACGCACGTTCAGCGCAGCCGGGTTGACGCCGGAAATCGGGCCCGAATACATCAGGGGAATTTGCACCGATTTGCCGCCGATGGTCAGCGCGGTTTTTTTCGAGGTGCTGTTAAAGCGCAGCTGGAACGTCAGGTCCTCTTTGCCGTCGCCGTTGTTGTCGACGCTGATTTCGTACAAGGCATTGGCATCGAACTGGAAGAAGTTGGGGCCACCCTGCGGGTCCTGGAAGGGCTGGTAATTGGCGATCATCGTGACGAAACCGGCACGATTCGCTTCGTAACTGCGGAACATGTAGAAGTCGGTGCCGTCCACTTTCGGCGCCGAGGTGATGAACGGCGCTTCGCGGTGGCTCGATGCCTGGGCGGGGCCGAACGCTGAACTGAGCACAAGTCCGGTGACCAGGGTAGACAGCAGACGTTTTTGATACTTTTGCATGGTTTCTCTCCAAGGATGGATGGTTGTATTTGTTGCAGCGATTTTTGGTTTCAAAAATATCTGCAAATTCTGCTTATAAATCAGTGACTTATATGAGCATTGCACTGCTGTATTGACGTTATACACAGGACTTCACATTGATGGCGCACGGCTGTTGTAATTTCACAAACCCTGTCGTTAAATCATGTACGGTGACACTTTTGAAATGGATTCAACTTATTTTATTTCTCAATCAAACGGCGGTTCCGCGCATCCATATGCTATTTTTCTGCCAACAATTTGAACCAAAAGGAACCTGGCGTGCCCTCCGACCCCTCCCGACTTGACCCCGCCGCCCTGCGCGTGCTATTGGCCAGCGTCGCGCTCAGCGATGCCGGCGCGTTCCGCCTGCTGTATGAGCGCACGGCACCGAAACTGTTCGGCTTCGCTTTACGTATATTGCATCGGAGAGAGTTGGCCGAAGACGTGCTGCAAGAGGGTTTCGCCGCCATCTGGCACAGCGCGCGCGACTACCGCAGCGACCTGTCGGCGCCGATGACGTGGATGACCACCATCGTGCGCAACAAGGCCTTCGACGCCTTGCGCGCCAGCGATCACGCGGTCGAGATCGATGCCAGCGACTTCGATGCGGCCGTGCTGCGCGCCCTGGAAGACCCAGGTGCAACGCCGATCGAAGCATTGCAGATGAGCCGTGACGCGAAGGCGCTGGCCAGCTGCATGTCCGAGCTCGATAGCGTGCACCGCCAGGTGGTGGGCATGGCTTTTTTTCACGATTTATCGCACAGTGACCTGGCGCACCAACTGGCGCTGCCGATTGGAACCGTCAAGACCTGGATCAGGCGCAGTCTTGAACGACTGCGGACCTGCCTCGGCAAACAGGAGAGCGCATGAATTACCGCGAGAATGCAACACTGCGCGACAAGCTGGCAGGGGAGTACGTATTGGGCACATTGCGGGGTGGCGCGCGGCGCCGCTTCGAAGGCTGGCTGCATGACGACGCCGCCCTGCGCGCACTCACCGAGGACTGGCGCGCGCGCCTTAATCCGCTGGGCGAATTTGCGCCGGCCGTCACGCCGCCAGGGCGCGTGTGGCGCGCCATCGAGCGGCGCCTGCGCCTCAACACTGCCCCGGCCTGGCAATTCTGGCGCCACGATGCACGCGGCTTTTGGCGTCCGCTCGGCCTGGCGGCGCTGGCCGCGACGTTGGTGCTGGCGTTCGCGCTGGTGCAATGGCGCAGCAATACGCCGACGCTCGATTACGTCGCCACCCTGTCCGACGACAAGGCGCAGGCGGCATTGCTGGTGACGGCCGACCGCCGCCACGGCGCCTTGAACGTGCGCCTCGCCGATGGCGTCGCGCCGGCTGCCGACCGCGTGCTGCAATTGTGGGTGGTGCCGAAAGCGGGCGCGCCACGTTCGCTGGGCGTGCTCCCGCGCAGCGGCGCCGTGCGCCTGGCGTTGCCGGCCGGTGCGCTGGGCGCCGACGTGGCGCTGCTGGCCGTGAGCGTGGAGCCGCTTGGTGGTTCGCCCAACCCGAACGCGCCAAGCGGGCCAATTATTTACAAGGGCAGCTGGGTGCAAGCCATGTGATTTCGGTGCGCGCTGCAGGGTTTTGCGGGGAGAGGTAAAGTAACGCACCTCTTCCCGCACTGGACCCAATATGAAAGCTGTCGGCTACTTCGCCTCCCTCCCGATCACGGACCACGCCTCCTTGCAGGACCTGATCGTTCCCGACCCGACCCCGCGCGCGCGCGACCTGCTGGTGCGCGTGGCCGCCATCGCCGTCAATCCGGTCGATACCAAGATCCGCGCGCGCCGCCCGGCCGTGGGCGACCTGCCGGAAATCATCGGCTGGGATGCCGTCGGCATCGTCGAAGCGGTGGGCCACGAGGTCACGCTGTTCAAGGTCGGCGACCGGGTCTACTATGCGGGCGAGCTGAACCGGCCTGGCGCAAACAGCGAGCTGCACGCCATCGACGAGCGCCTGGCGGCACTGGCGCCGACCACCTTGTCCGACCAGGACGCAGCGGCACTGCCGCTGACGTCCATCACCGCCTGGGAAATGCTGTTCGACCGTCTCGGCGTGGCCAAGGGCGGCGGTGAAGGGCAGGCGCTGCTGATCGTCGGCGGCGCCGGTGGGGTCGGCTCGATCCTGATCCAGCTGGCGCGCCAGTTGACCCGCCTGCGCGTGATCGCCACCGCGTCGCGTCCGGAGTCGATCCGCTGGTGCCTGGACCTGGGCGCCCACGCCGTGATCGACCACCGCCAGCCGTTCGTCGCCCAACTGGGCGAGCACGGCCTCGAAGGCGTGGACTTCGTTGCGGCGCTGACCCACACCGGCGAGCATTTCGAGGAGATCGTCGCCAGCCTGCACCCGCAGGGCCATATCTGCGTCATCGACGACCCGGCCGCGCTGGACGTGGTGCCCCTTAAAACCAAGTCGATCGCACTGCACTGGGAGCTGATGTACACGCGTTCGCTGTTCCAGACCGCCGACATGGGCGAACAGGGCCGCCTGCTGGGCGAAGTGGCCGCCATGATCGACGCTGGCCAGCTGCGCACCACGGCGGGCGAACACATGGGCGCCATCAATGCAGAGAATCTGCGCCGCGCGCACGCGCTGCTCGAAAGCGGCAAGGCGGTCGGCAAGGTGACACTCGAGAATTTCGCCTGAGGGTGACGCGTTTGCGCCACCCGGGCATCAGCCGGCGGCCTTGATCAGGCGCGACACGGTCGACTGGTGCCAGGTACCGCCCTGTTTTCACGCCGCGCCGGTTCGGTTCATCGGGGTTCTGGGCCATCGTCATCGCTTGTCCTTGCAGCCGGTGAATTCCCGCAGAATGCCGCGGCCTTTTCAGCGTTGCGTGCATGGTCCAACCCCTGCGCCTGATGCAGATTGGTGCGGTTACGCAGTTGGACGCCTTGCGCTTTCAGGTCGGCCAGCGCCGATCTGTGGAGAAGGACCTTTCAAGGGGTGGTTTTACGGGACGCGCCGTCTGCGCAGCGCGACCTGGTGGCCCATGGTCAGGCAGCGCCACGCCCACTCGAGCGGGCCGTAGTGGAAGCGCGCCAGCCACTGTGTCGACCACACCAGCTGCAAGACCCAGATCGCGATCACGATGGCCCACAGTGCGGGCCGGTCAACCTGACCCATCAGGGCGCCGCGGCCGCCGTAAAACACCGTTGTCATGATCAGCGATTGCGCCAGGTAATTGGTGAACGCCATGCGTCCGGCTGCGGAAAGGGGGGCGAGCCACGGCCCGGCGCGGCTTTGCACCAGCAAGATCAGGCCACATGCATAGCCCAGCGCAATGAGCGGCGCCAGCACGGTGGCGATGAAAGCGCTGCGCCAGAGCGGTCGCAGCAGGATCACTTCGTGCCAGGACCAGATCGCCTGAACCAGCAAGGCCGCGGCGCCGCCTGCCAGCAGCATGCGACAGCGGCGCGGTGCCGCGCGGCCCGCGAGCAAGCCTGATTTGAACAGGGCCAGCCCGACCATCATCAGGCCCAGGGTGGCGGGAATGGCGAACGGATACCAACGCAGCATCTCTGTATAACTGGCCGTATTGACCCGGTACGCACCGGACCACGACGCACGCGCCTGGCTGATGGCGGCGGCGGCCTCGGCGGCCTGCGCGGCGTCGGGTGTGGCTGGCACCAGCAGCACGGCCATTCCCCCGTACAAGGCCAGGCCGACCGCCAGCAAGTTGCGCGGCTGCCATGAGCGGCAGCCATACAGGATGGCGCCGCTCATGGCATACAAGGACAAAATATCGCCCCACCAGAGGCCGAAGCCGTGCAGCATGGCGAAGCCGAGCAGCACCGCCAGCCGGCGCCGCAACAGGCGCCCGCGTGCCTGGTCGGCACGTTCGCCGCCGACCAGGAACACCGACACCCCGAACAGCATCGAAAACAAGCTCACGCATTTTTCGCGGAAAAAGACGTCGACCAACCAGTATGACCAGGCCGTTGCGCCCTGGTGCGGAAAGGGCCAGGCGAGCATATCGTGCAGCGCCGCCATCGGCCCGGCAAAGGCCTCGGCGTTGACGGCAAGGATGCCCAGTACGGCGACGCCGCGGATCACGTCGAGCGCGACGATGCGACCAGCGCCCGCGTCGGTGGTGGCCGGTGACGCCATCAGCCGGCGGCTTTGATCAGACGTGACACGGTCGACTGGTGCCAGGTGCGGCCCAGCGCGGTTTTCACGCCGCGCCGGTTCAGTTCCTCGGCAATCTGCGCCATCGTCATCGCCTGCGCCTGCAGCCGGCGGATTTCCGGGAGAATGGCGGCCGCGAAGGCGGCGGCCTTTTCAGCGTTGCGGGCCTGGCCCAGCGCCTGCGCTTCGTGCAGATTGGTGCGGTTGCCCAGCTGGATGCCTTGCGCTTTCAGGTCGGCCAGCGCCGATTTGGTGCGCGCGGCGATCAGTTTGCGTTCTTTCTCCGACAAGGCTGCAAACAGGTGCAGGATGAAGGGGTCGGTGTCGACCCCGAGTTCGGCCACGATAAAAGGCGTGCCGGCGGCCATCAAGCCGGAGATGAAGGCCACGTCGCGGCTGAGGCGGTCGAGCTTGGCCACGATGACCGGGCAGCGCAGCTTTTTGGCCTTGTCCAGCGCCGCGCGCAGGCCGTCGCGTTCTGCCAGACCCAATTTGCCGCTGGCGACTTCGGTAATGATATCGACGAGTTCGAACCGTTCCACGGCGGCGAACTCATCGATGACTTTGCGCTGCGCGGCCAGGCCCAGGCCAGAGCGGCCTTGTTCGCTGGTGGAGACGCGCAGGTAGGCGATCGCGGTTTTCATGTAGGCATTTCGATGCGTTAAATATGCACTGATTATACGAGCATTTAGAGCTTGCATATTCAGTTAATTGCAGCGGTGCGCAAAATCCCGACGCGGTCGAAGCAGGGCGCCGGAGTAGGGGAGAAAGCGGGTAGGGCATGTAAGTGGCTGATTTAAAAGATTTTTATACGCGCTGCGCAGCGCGGTACGCAGGTCCATCCGGAGCGCGCGCACACGGTGCAAACACCTTTATCCTGAGCGTAAAAAACATGCAGGTGTTGCTTGCCATGCTGGTCGTAACCGGCGCGCTGAGGCGCTCCGGAATGTACCGCGCCGACAATCGTTGACGGCGCCGGTTCACTGTCGGTACGTGATTGCAGACATCGCTGCCGCGTGCATTGTCAGTCAAACCCGTGTACCGCGCGCTGTGATGGAGCGGTGTGATCTTGGGTTTCGGTGGCCAGCCGCCATAGCGGCCGGCAAGCACGCTGCCGCGAGCGGCGCAGCCGGCGCACCCGGCGCCGGCAAGGCGTGCCGGGGAATAGCGCAGCGAGGCCTTGCCCGGCACATGCGACTGAACGGGCACAAGCGCGGGTTGAGGAGGCATGGTCTGCGAGGCGCAGCCGCAGTGGGAGCCGCTGGCGGGATCGGACCCGACAGCGGCCGCTTGGTTGTCAGGAGGCAGTCAGACGCATGGCTGACAGGATGCGTTCAGACGCATGGCTGACAGGATGCGTTCAGACGCATGGCTGACAGGATGCATTCAGTCGCATGGCTGGCCGGAGGCAGTCAGGCGCTTGGCCGGGGGAGCAGAACGTGGATGCTGCAGCATCGATGCGCAAGCACGTAAGGGAAGAAGCCTCGTTGAATCCAGGGACATGTAAGAATATCTGATTTAACATAATATAGATTATGCGCATCGGACTGTAATGCCGGCACCTCAAATTTTCCAACCTGCAATGATGTACATTTTCACAAGAGATATGGGATTTGCATGAACCATGAAGCACGACGCGCTTTGGTACGGCTCGGTCGCCGAATTCAAAATGCCTGAAGCGGACAGGTTCAGCATTCGCCGTCTTGCCTTTCTCACGCATGAAGATCGCCATGAGGCAGGCCACGACGCCGATCGCTTGCGCCACACTGCCGCCCGCGTTGACCACTTCTCGGCGCCCTGGCTGTCGAGCAGCACAAGCAGCAACGCCCCGTGGCCGCGCACGCGATGATTGCGCTTCGTATCGTCACAGGATGCGCACCACGCCGTTATAGGTCGTCGCTGCTTTCAACCCCGTTACAGTGAATGTAAAAAAGCCGTTGTTGTTCGATACCGCCACTGTGACGCCGGCCGGTTTTGCCAGTGAGAGTGCTACGCCCCCGCAGTAAATTGCCGCTACCTGCTGCGTTCCGCTTGCCTGTATCGTCAATTGCAGCCCAACAAATGCCGACTCCCGATAATTGATTTTCGTGTTTACTGTCAAGGTCGTAGCGGTCAGTATCGAAGTTGAAAAAGGAATCTGATTGCTGATTACCGCGCCGCTGTCACCGGCGTAGTCAAATGGGATGACGCCGCTACTGACCCGGGCCTTGCTTGCAATCAGCCCAGTTCCACTGTTATAAATCGACTTGACGTAATCGATCGTCATACCATCGCCCAGGTTATACCCGGTCGGAATTGTCGCTATGGCGTTATCTGCTGTCGTGTCTGATGGAATCGCAACTTTCATCCGATTGACGAAATTCCCCGGCAAGTTAATCGCGGCCCCGCTCAATACATTGTTTGCGCCCCATTCCCCACTTATTACATTTCCGCCGGAAATTGCATTCGTGACGCTGTAAAACCATGTCCCATCTACCTTGATATTCTGGTGTTTTCCATCGGCATTGAACGCAAACGCCGTAGTGAGGTCTTCCATGTACCAGCCCAAGAACTGCGCCGCCGCCGTGCTGTCGTGTACGTCAACGCCTACCAGTCCTCGCTCTACTCCGCAGTTTGTCGCAAGAATGTTGTCTTTTACACCGCTAAATCGGAAGCCGGTGTTGTAGGCGACTGAAAATAAAGAATCTATTCTCTGCGCATTTACTTGGTCATCAAAGTGGAATGCCGGGTACTTGCTACCCACGATAGGTGAGCGTGCGTGTAGATCGCTGTATGCGCTATAAAAACTGCGCCGTGCATGCAATACCTGATTGACACCGATGAACCGCAGTTTTCGTAGCGCGGACCCCTCGCCAAAATTGAGCAGGTCGAATGCACGATCAGCGTTTGAGATACTCCCGTTTTCAACGCTTGCAGCCACTACGAATTGCGTATCGACAGGCAGAGCCGTGTTGTCGATCACGATGCCGCCGGACCAATATCCGGTTTTGATAATCGTGTTCGTTCCCGATCCACGCAGCATTGCACCGCGCAGGTCGATTTTTACATACGATGGCAGGTAAATAGTTCCCAAAATAAGGGCCGTTTTCCCAGGTACAAAATCGACTACGCCACCTACCGACGAACCGGAAAAAGCATCGCTTACCCCAAACGAATTGATTGCTTTCTGAACTGCTGCGGTGTCGTCCGTGATGCCGTCGAGCTTTGCGCCAAAGTTTTTGACGTTGACATGATCGCCCAGTGTGTCAGCAAATGTTCTTGCGACAGAGCCGGCGCCTTTTTGGAGAAACAGTTTTTCGACAATGCCAGCGGGCCCCGCCGCATGGGCGCCCGTTGCACAGCCCGCGAAGATGACGACAGACAACAGTGCCGCAGAAATTTTCAGGAGATATTTTTTCATGATTACGTGATCGTTTGCAGGTTGACAGAGGATGATAGTGTAGCTTCGCAGATGCAGTACCAAGCGGCGCCTGGCGCCTCGTTCTCGTTACAGGTTCACCTCAGTCATATTTTTCCTGCAGCTTTTCCACATGCGTCATGCCGCGCGCGCTGGACCGGCGCTGGTATGCCGCCGTGCGGTCGGCATCGTCCTGGCGGCGCCACCCGTCGCCGCCCTGCCCGTCGCCGTACAGTTATTTACACCAGTCCGAGGAGGTCAAAAGCCGCCCCGGCTGACTCCCCGGCCCCGGTGATCGTCCACCGATACCGCACCGATTCGTAGACCTCGTTCGGGAACGCCGTTGCAAAAACGCCGACCGGCTTTTTCACCTCACTGGTCACGTACCGGCCCTTGATCGTCACCGCCTGGCCTTCGATGCGAACGGCCAGGTGCTTGCGCGCCACGGCCGGCCCGCCCTGCGCCGTCAGGTACTTGGCCCAATCGGCCTGTTTTGCTACAGCCGGATCGTCCGACTTGATCGCCTGTACTGCCAGGTGGGCAGCACGGATGCAGTCGGGAGCGTTCGCAACAGCTTCAACGGTTACACGGCGAAGCTCTCGCCACACTCCCACCGGCGCCCCACCGATTTGCTGAAACTGGTGAATACCCCAAACCTGCGCCCAGGAAGTAACGCGCGCGGCGCGACCAGAATGTTGCTTGACCGTCCATGGCGGACCGTGCGCCGGCGTCGCCACGCAAGCGGTTCGTAACGGATCGATCAATCCGATTTCGTACCTATTTCACAACAATTCGGCCAAACAGCAACTGATAGTTCGGTGCATTTGCTTGCCAGGAATTAATATTGAAATTATTTCCGAATCATGACAAGGACACAGAATGATCAACCTCAACCTGACAGCAGGCGCACGCGCCGTACGTAGTGCCATGCTAGCGGGAGCCTGGATGGCAAGCAGCCTGATGGGTGCCAATGCACTGGCGCAGGTCGTGCTGCCGGGCGCCGTGGAGACGCTGCCGGAGAACCTGCCGCGCGTCGAAATCACCGGCTCTGCCATCCGCCGCGTCCAGTCCGAAACTGCTTTGCCGGTGCAGATCATCACGCGCGCCGAGATCGAGAAAGCCGGCGTGACCACCGCCTCCGAACTGATGGCGCGGGTGTCGTCCAACGTGAACGGCCTGACCGATGGCGCCAGTATCAATGTCGGCGGCGACCAGCGCGGCTTCAACAGCGCCAACCTGCGCGGCATCGGCACCTCGTCCACCCTGGTCCTCCTCAACGGCCGGCGCATGGCCAATTTCGCCTCGCCCGGCGACGACAGCGGCGTCGACCTGAACAATATTCCAGCGGCGGCACTCGAGCGTGTCGAAGTGCTGCTTGACGGCGCCTCGGCACTGTACGGCACCGATGCTATCGGCGGCGTTATCAATTTTATTACCCGCAAGGATTTTCAGGGACTCGAGTTGAACGTCTACGGCGGCAAGACCGATGAAGGCGGCGCCGGCAAGCGCACCGCCAGCATCGCCGCCGGCACCGGCGACCTGGAACGCGACGGCTTCAATATTTTCGCCGTTGCCGACTACCAGCGCACCGGCGCGCTGAGCACAGCGCAGCGCAGTTTCATTCCGAGCCTGCAGGTCGAGCAGCGCCTTGGGCATTTGCTGTCGGGTTATACCAGTCCGGGCAATATCCGCCTCACCTCGGCCCAGCGCGACCACCTGCAGGAGATCGGCTTCACCATCAACGGCAAGCCGATCACGAATCGTCTGATCAATTTATCGGTGCCGGGCTGTTCCGCGCCGGCCAACGTCTACCTGCCGGCGGGCACCGGTGGCGTCGACGGCTGCACCTATAACTATATGGGCGACACCGAGCTGTATCCGAAATCGGAAAAAGCCAGCGTGCTCAGTCGCGCGGTACTGAAACTGGGCGGCGACCACCAGGCCTATGCGGAACTCGCGCTCAGCCGCGCCAAGACGAATTACACCGGCTCCTCGGCGCGCGTGGCCGGTTACCTCGATTACAGCCTGGTGCCGCAGTTGGCGAATACCGGCCTCGACCAGCTCGACGACGATATCCCCGGCGAGCTCGAAGTGCGCATGCGCCTGAACGAAGCCGGGCGCCGCACCAGCACACTGACCAGCGACGCCGTGCGCGTGGTGGTCGGCATGAGCGGCACACTGGGTGGCTGGGATTACGACACCGCGTTTAATCACAGCGTGAACACCGTCAAGGACCGCGACACCCACGGCTACGTGCTGTACAACGAGCTGCTCGAAGGCATTGCCGACGGCCGCATCAATCCATTTGGCCCGTCCAGCGCGGCCGGCAAAGCGCTCATCGACAGCATCCAGGTCGACGACGAGGTACGCCACGCGCGTGGCACCCTCGATGCCTTCGACTTCAAATTCTCGCGCGCCCTGACCAAGATCGCCGGCGGCGACCTGGCGCTGGCCGTGGGTGGCGAAGCACGGCGCGAACGCAATCAGTTCACGCCATCTGCCCTGCTCCTGTCCGACAACATCAACAACGATGCCGCACCGGAAGGCGGCCAGGCAACCTCCGACAGCCGCAAGGTGTACGCCCTGTACAGCGAAGTGCTGGTGCCGTTTGCCAAACAATGGGAAGCGCAAGTCTCGGCCCGCTACGACCATTACCAGGAAGTCGGCGGCGCGGCCAGCCCGAAGATTGGTCTGAGTTACCGGCCGACCGACGGGATCCTGCTGCGCGCTTCGGCCGGACGCGGGTTCCGCGCCCCGTCCCTGAACGAACTGCACCGTCCGACTGTGTACAGCAGCACCGCCACCCTGCCCGACCCGGTCTATTGCGCCACCGTCGAGAACAATTATTCGGACTGCGCCGACAACTGGGACACCCGCCGCTACAGCAACGCCAAGCTGAAACCCGAGCGCAGCCGCCAGTTTTCGCTCGGCGCCGTGCTCGCCGCAGGTCGCCATGTCAGCGCCTCGCTGGATTACTGGAATATCAAACGCACTGACCTGATCAGCGAAATCGGCGACGACATCATCCTCGGCAACCTGGCCAAGTATGGCGATCTGGTGCACCGCGACGAAGACGGCTTGATCGATTACATCGAACTGCGCAAGGAAAACCGCGGCGCCCAGCTGGCCAAGGGGCTGGACCTGGCGGTCACGGTGCGCGGCATCGATACGCCTCTGGGCCGGTTTGGCGGCCGCCTGAACGGCACCTATGTGCTGGCGTCGCGCATCCAGAACGCGCCGGGCGACGACTTCGTCAGCAACCTGAACCGCTTTGTGACCGACGGCGTGGTCCAGCGCTGGCGCCACACCATCAGCGTCGACTGGGATCATGGTCCGCTGTCGGCCAGTTTGCAAAATACCTGGTCGAGCGGCTATGAGGACCAGAACACGGCGATCAACATCGATGACGGCAGCGTGGTGGCCGCCAACAAGGTCAAGTCGTATTCACTCTGGGATCTGTCGGGCGCGTATGCCGTGAATCCAAAACTGAAGCTGCGCGTCGGGATGCAGAACCTGTTCAATCAGGCCCCGCCGTATTCGAACCAGGCATACTTTTTCCTGTCCGGCTACGACCCGAGCTACACCGATCCGCGCGGCCGGCGTTTTTATGCCAGCGCGAACTACGCCTTCCGTTAAAGCCTGAAGCCGTCAGGTGTCCGGCGCGTCGTTTGCGCCGAACACCGCCCTGTCCAGCTTTGCCAGCCTTGCCTCCAGCTCGCTGGTATCCCTGGCTGCGCCAAGCGCCGTCTCCAGTGCCGCCTTGTCCTCGCGCAGCGCGTGACATAGCGCGTCGCCCTCTGCCGCAGCCTGCTCGGCCCGGGCGACGCGCAAGCGGGTGTCATTCAGTTGCGCCTCCAGCACCGCCGCGCGCGCCTCAAAGGCTTGCAGGTAGTCGACCTTGCGCGCCAGCTTGCGCCCGCTTTCCTTCTCCAGGTACAGCACCTGCTTGTTGGCGCCCAGTTCATTGGCCAGCGCGGCCGCTTCCCGGTTCACCCGCGTCAACTCCTCCTGCCTGACTGCCAGCGTCATTTGGACCTGGCGCAACTCGGCCTGCACGCCCTGCACTTGCTGCTCGTGGCGCCGGGTTTCCTGTTCACGCTGTTCCTTCGTCGCGCTGCGGTAATGCTCCAGTGCGTCGCGCGCATGGCGGTGCTTTTCTTCCAGTGAGGCCTGGTGCCGTTCGGCGTCGGCCAGGCGGACGTCGACGTCACGCGCGTGCTGCTCGGCCGTGTGGCGCGCGATTTCCTCGGCGTGCAAGCGCGCCGTCAGCGTGGCAATCTCGTCCTGTGCTGCCAAAAATTGCACGGCCACGTCGTCGAACGCCACGCCGGCCTCGGCCAGCCGGTGTTCGAACGCAGCCGTTTGCGCCGCCTGCGCCAGGCGCAACGCCGCCATCTCTGCCGTGATCGCGGCGACGGCGCCGTTTGCTTCCAGTTTCAACTGGTCCGCCAGCTGTCCGGCCAGCGCCAGGATGGCCTCGCTGGCCGACTGGGACTGGGCGCCCTCCTCCGCATCGATTTCGCGCAGGTATTTGTGGATGGTCGTTTTCGATCCGGTGTCGCCCAGCGCGGCACGCACCGCATCGATGGATGGATGCCGTCCCTGCTCCACCAGCTGGTCGCGGGCTTTCTTGACATCGGAAAAATACACACCTGTGCGGGCCATTTGCGCCACTCCTGTAAATAACGTACCAGATTACATACTACCGTATTACGTACTACGTAGGCTCTAATTATCGTTCAAATAATCGTTTTTATAGCCTTTGATAATATGAAATTATCCCGTGTGAGCTGCCCGCTTGCCTTAAAATGGCTGCTTGCCTGGCTATTTTGCGTATTCCGCCCCATGAATTCAGTCGATACTTACCTGCGTGCCGCCGCGCGTGAAAATACCGAGCGCAGTTACCGGTCGGCGCTGCAGCATTTCGAGTCCGAGTGGGGTGGCTTGCTGCCCGCCAGTACCGACGCCGTCGCCCGCTATCTTGCCGAACACGCCGGCACGATGGCCGTCAGCACGCTCCAGCAACGCCTGGCCGCGCTGGCGCACTGGCACAAGGAGCACGGTTTTCCTGATCCCACCAAGGCGCAGATGGTGCGCAAGGTCCTGAAAGGCATCCGCGCGCTGCACCCGGCGCGCCAAAAACAGGCCCGTCCGATCCAGCTGGAACAGTTGACGCAGATTGATGCGTGGCTGGTCAACGCCGCCGCGCTGGCGGCCCAGGGCGGGCGCCGCGCGGACCAGCTGCGCCACCTGCGCGACCGCGCCCTGCTGCTGCTGGGCTTTTGGCGCGGGTTTCGGGGCGACGAGATCACGCGCCTGCGCATCGAACATGTGGACGCGGTGCGCGGCGCCGGCATGACGTGCTTCCTGGCGCAGTCGAAAGGCGACCGCGAGGCGCGTGGCAGGACCTTCCGGGCGCCGGCGCTGCGCACACTGTGCCCGGTCGAGGCCTACCTTGCCTGGATCGAGGTGTCGGGATTAGCGGATGGGCCGGTGTTCCGGTCAGTCGACCGGTGGGGCAATCTGGGCAGAGAGGGATTGCACATCAACAGTTATGTGCCTTTGCTGCGCGCGCTGTTCCACGCGGCCGGGATTGCGCTGGCCGGTGAGTACAGCGGCCACTCCTTGCGGCGCGGGTTTGCGACATGGGCCACGGCGCGCGGCTGGGACCTGAAAACCCTGATGGATTACGTCGGCTGGCGCGACGTGGATTCGGCCATGCGCTACATGGATGCGGCCGATCCCTTCGATGGCTTGCGGCCGGACGCGGCAGCGGCATAAAAAAAGCGAGAGCGCACCTCGAAAGTGATGCGGTCTCGCTATGGCCCTGCTGGCAGACTTACTGCGGCAGGCGCGCCTTGAGGCGGTCAGCCTCGGCGACCGGGAACGGGAAGCCGAGTACCGTCGACTGCCCTTTTACCTGGTTCTGCGCCTGGCATTTATGGGTGCACTGGGTCGGCGGTGGCGCCACTTCCGTGCTGTCTTCGCCCATCACCTGGCCCAGACGGCCGCCACTCGACACCGACCATTGCGATACCGCGCCGCAATGGAGCACCTTGCTGATCGTGCCGGTGCGGGTGACGATGTTGTTGGTGCAGGTCGGGGACGTGATCCGGTCGGCGAACTGGGCGCTGTCGCGGCCGACGAATTTGCGCGAATAGTCATTGCCGAAATTGACGCGCGACGACACCACCAGGGTGGTGTCCTTGAAGGCGACGGTATCGCCTTCGCGGTTGCGGAAATTGCGGTTATCGAAATAGAAGGCGCTCTCGGCCAGCTTGTGCGTGAAGACGGTTTTCGTTTCGTCGGAGCGCGCCACTTCCATCTGGAAAATGCCGCCGCTGGCGCAATCTTTCGAGGTGACCTTCATCGATACACCGGGGCCGGAGCGGCTGACGGTGATGCCGGCGTCGCCCAGCTCCAGGGTCACGGCGCTGTTGAGCACGAGGCCGCGATGGTCCGGGGTTTTGCTCTCGAAAACCGGGGTGGCGCGTCCGCCGGTCAGGTCGTTCGCATTGGCCGCGCCAGTCATCGTGAAGTTCAGTACGGCAAACGAGGTGGCGTCGACGTCGAACTGCACATACTTGCCCTGCACGTGGAACAACGAGCCAACGCTGCCCGGCGCGACGGAGGTCGTGACAGTGCCGCTTTTACCAAGGGCCGTGAAGCCGCCTTTTTCACAGCCGGCGGAATCTGCCGCAAACGCGTGCTGGGCCGAAAAAAGCATACCGATGCTGCACGCTACCATCCATTTTTTCATGTTTCTCTCCGATTGGGAAAATGCGCCGATGGTCGAGATGACCAGGGACACTTGAACCGTTAATGCCCGCAACATTGCAGAAGGTTCATTACTCAGAGAAAAATATTTTCGCGGCTTTAAAAGCGCAGGCTGGCGCTCGCGCTCAAGGCTGGCGCCGGCTTGCCGCCTTCCATATAGGCATGCGCTTTCACCTGCCATCCGGCCTCCAGGCTGACGTCGCCCACCTGGGTACCCAGCGCAATGCGCAAGTCGCTGCCAGCGGCTGCGCCGGGGTAGTCGCCGAAGGGATGCAGCAGGCCGGCGTGCGCCGTCACATGCAGGTTCTCGCCCAGGGGCCAGGCGCCATTCAGGTCGAGGTAGGCGTTGCGGCCTTCGCCATAATAGGCCGGCGAATAGAACACGCGCACGCTGCCGCGTCGCATGGCCAGGCCAGCATAGAACTCGTGGTAATTCGCGCCGCCGTCGCGCAGGAAGGTGGTGCGGCTGGCGCCGACATCCCATGACAGCGTCGACGAAATCCGCTGCGCCCGGCCAGCATAGGCGACCAGTTCGCCCTGGGTACGGCCTTCGACCAGGATCGGCGAGCCAAAAGCGCCGGCATACCAACCCGCGTAGCGTTCGCTCTGGGCGTCGTGCTCGGCGCGCAATTGCAGGACGGGCGCCGTGCTCAGCGCGGCGCCGCGGGCGGCGTATTGCGATGCGAGGGTCAGGTCAAAGCTGGTCTGGCTGTGCGCGCTTCCTGAAACGGCAAACCACAGCAGCAAGGAGGAGACTAGCGAAAGAGCGGCGCAGGGTAGTTGGCGGTGGAGGTAATCGGGGAACATAGGCAAACGCAGGAATCGGCCGCCCGTGCTAAAGCGGCGCATGCGTCTATCGTACCAGTTAATGGCCACGTTCCAGGAACAGTCGGCGGCTTGACGGCACTGGCCTCGAGTGCGCGCCGCAGCGCCGCGCCGTTGGCGCGCGGCTGCAGTTCGGCCAGCAGCGCCGCCAGGCCGGCGACATGCGCCGCCGCGTACGACGACCCGGACACCATCCCCCAGCGCGCGCCGGGTACGCAGGTGGGCACGTCGGTGCCGGGTGCGTACAAGATGCCGGCCGATACGGGATGGTGGTCGCCGCTGCGCGCCACCCCGATCACGCCCGGATACGAGGCGGGAAAGCCGCCGTCCGGGCGCGCCGGATCGGCCGCGCCAATGACGGTGATGCCGCGCGCCAGCGCCGCATCGAGCAGCGCTTGCAGCAGGCGGTCGGGCGGTCCGGCCAGGCTCAGGTTGATGATGCGGGCACTGTTTTCCAGTGCGTAGTTCAGGGCCTTGCCGAGCGTGATGCTGTTGCAGCGCGCCGCCTGGCCGCCGCTTTCCCAGCAGGCGCGCAGGGCCATGATGTTGGCGCCAGGCGCGATGCCGGCCATCCCGATGCCATTCCCGCTGCGGGCGCCGATGATGCCGGCAACGGCGGTACCGTGCTTTTCCAGCGCATCGGGCACGTCCTCGACGAAGTTGCGGCGCATGCCCGGCTGGCCGGCCAGATCCGGGTGGCCGGTGTCGACGCCGCTGTCGATGACGGCGATGGTGACGTTGCGTCCCAGACTGACGCGGTGCAGCGCGGCCAGATGCCAATCCTGGGCGGCCGGCTGGACCGGGTACAGGGGGTCGTTGCTGGCCAGGCCGTGATAGTCGGCCAGCGCTTGCGCCCAGACCACGCGGGTATCTTTCGCCAGCGCTACCAGCACGTCGGCTATCGGTGCGCTGCCCGGCTCCTCCATCAGGAAACAATCGACGCCGATGGCAGGCATCGGCCAGCTCTCGCGCAGGCGCAGGCCGTGGTCGGCGGCGATGGCGGCCGCCACCCGGCGCCGCGCGGCCTGGCCGCCGTCATTCATGTAATTGCCGCCGTACGAGCCATCCGGACGGAAGTGGCGCGCCGGCAGGCGCAGCATGACCAGCACCTGTCGCGCCGATGCATCCGGGACGAGATTCGCCTGGGCCAGCGGCGCCTCGCGCGCGAACGCGCACCCGGGCGTGGTCAGTGCGAACGCCAGGGCTGCCAGCAGGGCAAACAGACGCTTCAAGGCTGGCCTTCGGTGCCGAGCGGCTCGGCCAGCGTGACCGCAGCTTCGGCGCGCAGGCGGGTGGCGGTTGCAGCCGGCGCTTCGGCGGTAGCCAGCAACCAGGCGCCCGTGGCCGTGGGGCCGCCGCTGATGTGGGCCCCGCTGGCGCGCACGATGCGGCGCAATTCGCGCTCCGGCGTGTCCGGCTTGAAGGTGACGATCAGGCTGCCCTGCACGCCCGGGCTGGCGCCCAGCACGCGGTAATCGGCGTCGGGCGCGGCGGCCGGGCGCCACAGCAGCACTGCCAATACCACGATGGCGCCGCATTGCAAGGCGACCGCTGCACGCAGCCAGCTGCGGTCATTCGCGGCCAGCCAGCCACGCTGCACCGGCAAGTCTGCGCCCTGGCGCGGCGGCGCATCGGCTTGATCGAGTTGCGGCAGCAGGCGCGCCAGCGCAGCATCGACGTCCAGCCCGGGCAGCAGCGCCGGCTCGGCCGCGCGCAGCGTGTGCAGCTGGGCCAGATCGGTCCGGCAGGCGGCGCAGCCATGCAGGTGCGCCTGCACCCGTTCCAGTTCGGCGCCGCCCAGGCTGCCATTGGCCAGCCACGGCAAGACGCTCTGCGCCTCGTGGTGGGCGGCATGGGTAAGGCCTGCGGCGTCGGAGTCGTGCGGTTTCATGGTCTTCCTTCCAGCTGGTCTTCGAGCAGCAAAGCGAGGCGTTTGCGCGCATGGAACAGGCGCGTCTTGGTGGTATTCACGGGGCTTGCCATGATCTCGGCAATGTCGATGTAGGACATGTCGTGATAAAAAGCCAGCTGGAACGCGGTGCGCTGCGCCAGCGGCAGTGCGGCCAGCGCGCCGTCGACCGCCTGGGCCAGCCGCAGCTGTTCGAACTGCCACTCGGGCCGGTCGCTGGCCAGGCCTTCGCGCTCGTCGATGCTGGCCTCGACCGGCTCGTCGAAGGCCTGTAAAGCCTTGCAGGCGCGCCGGTAAGCGATGGCGAACACCCAGGTCGACACCTTGCTGGTGCCGTTGAACGTGTCGGCCTTGCGCCAGACCACGAGCAAGGTATCGTTGACGATTTCCTCGATCAGCGTGGTATTCCGGGTCATGCGTTGCAAAAAGCGCCCCAGGCGCGGGAAATACGCGCGGTACAAGGCCTCGAAGGCCAGCCGATCGCCGCCCGCAATGCGGCCGATCAGGCAGGCTTCGCCCTCGGGCGTGCGCGCCAGCAGGGCGGCGTCGTCAACTCGTCTCTCCACGTCCATCTTCTCCATTGTTCCCGGTAGATACCCGGCCAGCGCCAAAAGGTTCAATGCGCCGGCGCGAATTGTCGCATGCGCACTGGCAATCTCGCGCAAGCAGGCCCGCCCCCCTATAATTGCTGGCTTTGGTGCGTCGTTGGAGAAAAGGTGTCGAACACAGGTAGATCACGCTGGCGGCACCTGGTCGCGCCCGCCGACCTGGCGGCGCTGGCCGCAGGCGATGTGCGCCTGTTCGAGGTCGGCTTCGGCGCCCTGCCCGCTTTTTTGGCCGGCCACATTCCTGGCGCCGCCTACCTCGACACCGCGCAACTGGAAAGCGCGCCACTGTGGAACAAGGTCGACGATAGCGTGCTGCTCGCCCTGTTGCTGCGTTGCGGGGTGTGCCACGATAGCATCGTCATCCTTTACGGCCGCAACAACCTGGCGGCGGCCCGCGCCGCCCACCTGATGCTGTATGCGGGGGTGGCGGACGTGCGCCTGCTCGACGGCGGTTTCCATGGCTGGGTGGCATTGGGTTTGCCGGGTGAAGCCGGCCCGGGCGCCAGCTACCCACCTGCCGCGACCTTCGGGACCGCCGTTCCCGCCCATCCCGGCTATCTGCTCGACATGGCCGCGGTGCGCCGGCTCCGGCGCGACGATCCGGGCGTACTGGTCAGTGTGCGTACGTGGCCGGAATACCAGGGTCACACCTCGGGCTACCCGTACATCGCCGCGCGCGGCGACATTCCCGGTGCACGCTGGGGCCGCATCCTGAACGATGACGATATCAATGGCATGAGCGAGTTTCACCGGGGCGACGGCCGCATGGCGCACCAGGACGCTATCCGGCGTATCTGGATGGACGCCGGCATCCATCCCGGACGGCGCGCAGTGTTTTATTGCGGCACCGGCTGGCGCGCATCGCTGGCGTTCTTCTATGCCTGGCTGATGGGGTGGGAGGAGATTGGCGTGTACGACGGCGGCTGGTGCGAATGGAGCCGCGATCCGGCCAACCCGGTGGTGTGCCGGGCCGGTGTTGCGGATTAAAGCCAGTAAATGAGGGCGGCGACGCCGACGATCAGGCCGATCTTGGTGGCCTTGTAGGCGTTGCGGTTCCACGCCTTGTAACGGCGGCGGTAGCCGCCCAGCACGAAGGAAATACGGAACAGCTTGCTGACCAGACCGGTCTGGTCGCCCGTCTCATTCGGCGATGCCGCGGCGGTCATCATGGTGCGGCCCAGCCAGCGGTTGATGGCCGCCATCCAGCCGAAGCGCATCGGGCGTTCGACGTCGCAGAACAGGATCAGGCGGTCGCTGTCGCTGCCGTTGATGGCCCAGTGAATATAGGTTTCGTCGAAGATGACGCCTTCGCCATCGCGCCAACTGTGGCGCACGCCATCGACATCGATGAAGCAGCGGTCGTCGTTCGGCGTGGTCAAGCCCAGGTGGAAGCGCATCGAGCCGGCAAACGGATCGCGGTGCGGATTGAGTTTGGCGCCGGGCGGCAATTCGGCGAACATCGCCGCTTTTACCGATGGAATGGCTTTGAGCAGCGCATAGGTTTGCGGGCAAAACTTTTCGGCCGAGGGATGGCTGGCGTCATACCACTTCAGATAAAAACGTTTCCAGCCGGTTTTGAAGAAGGAATTGAAACCCGCGTCGTTATTCTGCTCGGACGCCTTGATCTTTTTCAGCGCGAGCAAATTCTCGCCTTCGGCGCGGATCACTTGCCAGTTCAGCAGCAGCGGTTGCAAATCGGGGAAATCGGCAACAGGCAGATACGGGGTGCTGGGAACGCGCGAAAACATGTGCATGAACACATTAATCGGGGCCATGAAGGAAGAGTGGTCGAACAACTGGCGCCCGAAAGGCAGCCGCACTTTGCCACGGAAGTGGATGTGCAAGATCGACAAAAAATAAAACCCGATGACAGCCCATTTCATTCGCATCCCCTTGATAAGCCATCGTTCTGGGCGAAGCGCATGACCGGTTAACTGGACGCGCAAGCATAGCATACCGGGCCAGCGTGCGCGGAGGCGGCAATGCCGGAGAAGCAGTGTCAGGACAAGCACCCGGTGCACTGTTTCAGTGTGTGGAAGAATATGGCGAAAGCTGCTTGACAAACGAACCGGGAAATTGCATTCTACCTACCAATTAGTCGGTATATTAAGAGAGCTATGAAACTTCATTCAGATCTTTTGCAGCGTGTTGTCGTCGAGTCTGCAAGCTTACAGTGGGTCGGTTCGCCAGCGACCGGGATTGAACGCCAGTTACTGGAGCGTGATGGCGACGAAGTGGCGCGGGCCACCTCGATCGTTCGCTATGCACCAGGATCGCGGTTCGAGCGCCATGTTCATCACCTGGGGGAAGAAATCCTTGTTCTTGATGGGGTTTTCACCGACGAGTCCGGGACCTTCGGGCCTGGGACTTACATCAAGAATCCACCAGGTTCTTCGCATGCACCTGGTTCCGCGACGGGTTGCACGTTGTTTGTCAAGCTGCGCCATCTTGATCTTTCCGACAGCCAACGCACGGTGGTCGACACCTGTAACGGAGAATGGTTTCAAGGCCTCGTGCCGGGTCTGTCAGTGATGCCACTTTCTGCGTTCGGCACCCAGCACACGGCGTTGGTGCGCTGGGCGCCGGGGACACGATTCAATTCGCATCGTCACTACGGCGGTGAAGAAATCTATGTCGTGGAAGGTGTCTTTGAGGATGAGTTTGGAAGCTACCCTGCCGGCACATGGCTGCGCAATCCGCATTTGAGTGCTCACCGTCCCTTCAGCAATGAAGGCTGCACCATCCTGGTCAAGACAGGCCACCTGCCAGTCGCCACATCAAATGAGGCGCTTGCATGAGGCATTTCTCGGAAATCTCGCCGACCGCCGAGCGCGTGGTTGATGCCGCTGAAGGCTTGATACAGCGGCATGGTTACAACGGTTTTTCGTACGACGATGTGGCCCAACTGGTCGGCATCAAAAAGCCGAGTATCCACCACCACTTTCCCAAGAAAGGGGAGCTCGTGGCCGTGGTCGCGCAGCGCTACACGCATCGGTTTCGTCAAGAGTTGCTGAGCATCGACGGGCAGCATGCGAAAGCGCCTGACAGGCTAACTGCGTATGCGGCACTTTTCGAACGCACCTTCGCCAGCGACCGGCGCCTTTGTGTCTGCGCCATGCTGGCTGCCGAGTCGGACTCGCTGCCCGACGCTGTTACGAGCGAGGTTGACCGATTCTTTAAAGTCAATCTCGACTGGTTGACGCTTGTCATTGCCGACGGTCAGCGTGCCGCGCTGATCACCTCAAATTGCGCCGCAGAGTCTCTCGCAGAGGCGTTCTTGTGCGCGTTGGAAGGCTCAATGGTGGTGGGCCGTGGTATTCGATCGGCACGCGGACCGGCCGATGTTGGAAACACGTTTCTTTCTACCGTGTTGACCTGAGGTCAGCACTTTTTTTCTGCAACATCAGCCTACCATTTAGTTGGTAGTTTGAGGGATTGCTATGAGCGAAGCATTTACCGGCGAGAAGCTGTTGGTTATCGACGGCACGAGCGGGATGCGACTGCAAACAACCCGCATCGTTCTCGGGCAAGGAGGACGCGTCGTCGTCGTCGGCCAGCGCGCGTCCCGGCGCTATCGTGAACATCGGTTCGATGCGTTGCAAACAGGCCATCGCGGCGATTCCGTCATCCGCGCATTCGATGGCAAAAGCAGGTTAGCATGCGCTGACCCAGAACCTTGCAATGGCGCTGGCATCCGAGCAGTTCAGGGTCCATGTCACAAGCGATGACCGCTGGCGCAGTAACAAGGTCGGCGCGGGCTGGTTCAGGCGGTTGAGACCGCAACCACCCGCTGCAACTGTGTTGTTTTCCGCTTTCTGAGCCGCCCCTTACTGGGCTGCCAATGCGGTGACCGCGTAGCCTTTTTCTGCAATCTGCTCGCTCAGGTGTTCGATCGAGAAGTCGGCCAGGTGATTGGCGCCGTCCTCCACTTCGAATGCGCGCTTTTCTACTTCCCAATCCGTATTCGTCGCTTCTTCCGGAATGGCTTTGCTTTCCGGAACAGCCAGGTAAGAGAATTTGCCGTCGTGTTCGGCCCGGCGATAGATGTCAATGCGCATAATGTTGTTTCCTATGGTGTCGAAAAGGCATGCTTCAGAGTGAAGCAGTCAAGACCAGCATAAGCGCAAACGGAGCTGCCGTCTGTTAATCAACCAACACTATCGACGCGGGGGCCCGCCCAGGATGCGGGCCGGGAGCATGACGATGGCGCGCAGCAGTTCAAAGACCGCCTCGACGCCGATGCCGAGCAAGCGAAATGGCAACAGGAGCAGCCAGGCCACAGGGTAAAGCAGCAGGGCCAGCAGCGCGAGCGGCCAGCACAGGAACAGCACCACCAGCCAGATCAGGAAACTCAGCATGCTCGACTCCGCGGACAAAAGAAAGAAGACTGGAGCTTACTGGCGGTGATGGGTGCGGGCCAGCGCCGTGCGACAGGCCGCGCGATGCTGCGACAGAGGGCCTGACGCGCCGATGAATGGTAATTTACTGGCCGACGCAGATGATCTTGGTCTGGTATTCGGCAGCGGCGGCTTTCTTGCTGCCGGCCCAGTCAATCACCTGCTGGGCTTCGGCGACCGTCATGACGGTCGCCTTGTCCTTGTTTTTAATGAAGGAGACCCCTTCGAAGGCGCCGTCCTTGCTGCGCATGACACGCGCGAACACGGGCGGCTTGGCCGCATCGCTGAGTTTGTTTTGCTGAACGAGGTAACGCAGGTCGAGGTTTTCCATGGTGCTGGCAATCAAATGAAATCAAAGCGCCATTGTAAACGCTCGGCCGCAACCGGCAACTGCTTGCCGGCCCTGCCCTTCATGCCATGGCCGCTACCGTCCCCGCAAACGCCATGACCGGCATTGCAACCCGCTCGGTAACGATCGACGCCTGCAGCGATGGAATCGAGCCGCCGGCGCGGTAGGCAAAGCTGACGTCGATGATGTCGCCCTTCACCACGTCGAGCGGCTTGGACAAGGGCAGCGTCATGTAGTGGTTCAGCCAGTCGATGGTGTTCGATCGTTCCGGCACCACGGCCAGAATGTTCTTGGTGATGAAGCGCATGGCATTGAGCTTGCCACTGTTTTCGATGACGAACTGGCCTTGCCAGGCAATCGCGGTGTCGGTCGGCTGGCTGAAGTCGAGCAGGCTGTAGACCGCAGGCGCAGCCAGTTCGACGGTGCCAGGGTAAATTACTGTGGTTTCCTGGAACTGCACGATGGGCGCATAAAACCCTTCGAAATCGTATTCGTGTTCGAGCGGCTGGGCCGCCATCAGCACGGCTTCCGGCAAGAAACGCGGCAACGGGCCGCCGAAGCGCGCCAGGTAGCGGCGCTTGAACGATTCCATCACTTCCACCTGTTTTTCACGCAGCATGGCAACGTGAATCATTTCGCAGATGACGACATCGACCGGTTCCGGCGGCAGGTAGTCGAACGCATCAGCGTGGATAACTTCGACCTTGTGGCCATTCTTGTTCAGGGCGAGAAAGCGGCGCGCTTCCTGGACCATGTCCGGGTTGAATTCAACGCAGTAAACTTTATCGGCCTTGTCGGCCGCGAAGAAGGACAACACGCCGGTGCCGCCGCCCAGTTCCAGCACCTTGGCGCCGGGCTGGACCGCGTAATGGATCGCGGACTTGAAACTGTGCATCCGGTTCTGGTCCATCAGCATATTGTGATGGTAATGGACTGGGATAAACTGCCCCAGATAGCAGCTTTCAATTTCGCGTTCGTTCAGCATGGTTTCCCTTTTGGATTCGTCGGCACGGTCCGCCTGGCATTGCTGCAAGCTATCACCGCGACACCATTATCGAATGCTTCATTGTGCCAGCATCGGCCAAGCTCACGTGGATTTACGTGTCAGTTCGACGCTTGCCTTTCAGAAATTATCCACCGCTGGCCGCAAGGTTGGCGCGGATCGTTGCCGCAATGTCCGGCTTGTCGGCGCGCTCGGCAATCTGCGCCGCATCGAGGCCTTCGGCATTGCGCAGCGACGCTTGTGCACCGGCCTTGAGCAGCAGTTGCACGGTGCGGTCGTGGCCTTCGCGCGCCGCCATCATCAGCGGCGTGAACGCGCCGCTGGCGCGGGGCGAAGTGGCGTCGACGGGCGCGCCACGCTGCAGCAGTTTCGCGACGATGGCGTCGTCGCCGGCGGCAGCAGCGTAATGCAGCGCTGTCCAGCCGGTTTGCGCGATGGCTGCGCCGCGCGCCAGCAGCGTATCGATCGCGCGGGCGTTGTGCTGGTACGCCGCCATCATCAGCGCCGTGTTGCCGTTCAGGGCAGGCGCTTCCAGTTTCAGGCCCGGCTGGGCCAGTAACACATCGAACACCTTCATCGACCCCTCGCGCAAGGCCATCACCAGCCCCGGCTCGCCGCCGACCGGATTGACCTGGTTCGGGTTGACCGTTGCCACCAGCAGCTTGCGCACGGTCGCTGCATCGTCGAGTTGCACCGCCTGAAAGAAGCGGGCGACTTCGGCACTGGTGGGCGCCACGCCTTGTGCGAACGCGCTGGCGGCGCAGGCGCCCACAACTGCGGCCAGCAAGCGCGCTGAAAGGGTGCGGGTCATGCCTTATTGCCGGGCAAATTGAAACAGCTCGAAGAAATTGGCGCTGGTCTGGCGCGCCACCTCGGCCAGTGGCACATCCTTGAGCGTGGCGATGTACTCGGCCACGTGCATGACGTAGCCCGGCTCGTTGGTGCGGCCGCGAAACGGCACCGGCGCCAGATACGGCGAATCGGTTTCGATCAGCATCCGTTCGAGCGGCACCACGCGCGCCACGGCCTGCAAATCCCTGGCGCTCTTGAAGGTGACGATGCCGGAGAAGGAAATATAGAAACCCATGGCGATGGCGGCTTGCGCCACTTCCAGTGACTCGGTAAAGCAATGCATGACGCCGGCCACGCCGCCCTGGTCGGTTCCCGCGCCCTCTTCCTGCAGGATGCGGATGGTGTCGGCACTGGCGGCGCGGGTATGGATGATCAGTGGCTTCTTCGTGATACGCGAAGCACGGATATGGTTGCGGAAACGCGCGCGTTGCCATTCGAGGTCGCCCTCCAGTCGATAGTAGTCGAGCCCGGTTTCGCCGATGGCGACGATTTTCGGGTGGTTCGACAGTTCGACCAGTTGCTCGACGGTTGGTTCCGGCGTGTCTTCATAATCGGGATGGACGCCAACCGATGCGAAGATATGCGGATACTGCTCGGCCAGGGCCAGCACTTGCGGGAAGTCGGGCAGGTCGACCGACACGCACAGTGCATGGGTAACCTTGTTCTCGGCCATCTTGGCCAGGATCTCGGGCATGCGGACGGCCAGGTCCGGGAAATTGATGTGGCAATGGGAGTCGATATACATGACGCCATTGTAAGGCGTCATGTTAAAAACTGCCTAAGCGACCCGTTTGCCGAGAATGATCAGGTCGCGCTCGACGCCGTCCAGGGTGGCCACGCGCGGGAAATTGGCCCAGGTCTCGAAACCGTATTTGCGGAACAACGCGAGGCTGGGCGCGTTGTGGCCAAAGATGAAACCAAGCAGCGTGTGCACGGCGATTTGCGGCGCAAACGCGATGGCCTGCTCCAGGCAGTAGCGGCCCAGGCCCTTGCCGCGCCAGGCTTCGGCGAGATAAATCGACAGTTCCGCCGTGCCCGAATAGGCCGGGCGGCCGTAAAAATTCGAGTACGACATCCAGCCGATGACTGCCGGCTCGGCCGACTGGTCGGCGGCGTCATGGAGCACCCACAGCGGGCGCCGTTCGGGGTTGTGCTCGGCATACCAGGCTTCGCGCGAGGCGACGCTGACGGGCTCCGTGTCGGCGGTCACTTCACGCGACGCGATGGTGGTGTTGTAGATGGCGACGATGGTGGGCAGGTCGTCGTGGCGGGCGATGCGGTGTACGAAAGACGGCATAGATCGGAAGTTGAAGGTGAACGTGGGCTTTACAGCGTGCTTTATAGCGTATGCGTGGCGCGCGCCGAACGCAGCGCCGCGCCGAGAATTTCCTCGATGCGCAAGCGGGCGCGCTGGCCCGTTTCGTCGGCCGGGAAATGCACGCCGATGCCCTGCGCCTTGTTGTTATTCGCGCCGGCGGGCGTGATCCAGGCGACCTTGCCGGCGATCGGGTATTTGTTCGGGTCATCCATCAGCGACAAGATCAAATAAATTTCGTCGCCAATCTTGTACGGCTTGACCGTTGGCACAAAGATACCGCCATTTTTCAGGAACGGCATGTAGGCGGCATACAGCGCAGCCTTTTCCTTTATGGCCAACGACAATACCGACGGTCGCGGCGCTTGCGCTGCCAGTTGCTCGGTCGCTGTGTTTGTCATCTCGTTCCTTTATTTGGTTCAGCCGCGGCGGCCAGCTTGCGGCGCGCCACAACAATCTGTGTAGTCGAGCAGCATATCTTCTACAAACAGTTTTGGCGACAGCGGATGCTCGGCCACCGCGCGCCGCTCATTCGCATGCTTGATCGCGCGCAGCAGGTTTGCCGTGGGCACCTTGCCTGCCAGCGCCGTCAATTCGCCATGGTAGCGCGGATAGTAACGGATGTTGCCTGAAAGTTTCAATGCGAATAAATCGTAGAGCCAGCGTTGTTGCCACGCCACGAGTGCCGCTAGCGGGCTCTTGCTGAGCTTGTCTGCGGTTCGCAGCGCATTCTCGACGTTCGGGTGCGCCAGCATCTGCAGCAAGGTATCGAGTTCCTCGCGGTTGCCGGTCTGGGAACTGGCCAGCGCAGCCAGTGGCGCACCGCCCTGCTCGCGCAGCCAGCCATCGGCATCGGGCACACTTTGCGCCTGCAGCCAGGCCAGCGCCTCGGCATGGGGCGGCAAGGGCAAGGCGAATTTGCGGCAGCGCGACAGGATGGTCGGCAGCAAGCGCTCGAGGCTGTTCGAGGCAAGCAGGAACACGGTGCCCGGCGGCGGCTCTTCCAGCGTTTTCAGGAGCGCATTCGAGGCTGGCGTGTTGAGTGCTTCGGCCGGGTACAGCACCACCACCCGCACCCCGCGCCGGTGGGTGGAAATATTCATGAAGTCGGCCAGCGCGCGGATCTGTTCGATCTTGATGTCTTTTGACGGCGTTTTGGTCTTGGCGGCGGACTTCTTGTCGCCCTCGCCCTCGTCGCCATCCGCGCCCATTTCATCTTCGAGCGCCTCGGGGCGCACGCGTCGGTAGTCGGGGTGGTTGTGCTGGGCAAACCAGCCGCACGAGGCGCAGGTGCCGCAGGCGTGGCCATCGGCCTGCACGTTTTCACACAATAAGGACTGGGCGAAAGCTTCCAGAAAATCGGCCTTGCCGATGCCGCCGGCGCCATGGAACAGGATCGCATGCGGCAGGCGCGCGCGCATCAATTGCAGCTGGCGCCAGGCCTCTTGCTGCCAAGGGTAAATCGCACTCATGCGGCCGACAGCAGGCGTTCCAGCGTGCTGGCAATCTGATCGCGCGTGGCAGCGATCGACTGGGTCGAGTCGATCACGGCGATGCGTTGCGGGAATTGGCGCGCACGGCGCAGGTATTCATTGCGGCAGGCGTTGAAAAAATCGGCGTGTTCGCGTTCGAACTTGTCCAGCGTGCGGGTGGCGTCGAGGCGCAGGCGCGCTACTTCCAGGGGCACATCGAACAGCAAGGTCAGGTCGGGCTGCAGCTGGGGATGGACCCAGGTTTCGAGCACATCCATCTTGGCCAGGTCAAGCCCGCGCCCGCCACCCTGGTAGGCAAAACTGGCGTCCGTGAAACGGTCGGACAAGACCCAGTCGCCGCGCGCCAGGGCCGGCTCGATCACCTGCGCGATGTGTTCGCGGCGGCTGGCGAACATCAGCAGCGCTTCGGTTTCCAGGTGCATTTTTTCGTGCAACAGCAGCGCGCGCAGCTTTTCGCCCAGCGGCGTGCCGCCCGGTTCGCGCGTGGCGGTGACCCGCTTTCCCTGCGCCGCCAGGTAATCGGCGACAAAGCCGATGTGGGTCGACTTGCCTGCGCCGTCGATACCTTCAAAACTGATGAACTTGCCCGTCATGGAACTGCAATGCCTCGCTGATATTGATTAACTGCTTTGTTATGGTCGCCCAGGTTGTCCGAGAACTTGCTGGTGCCGTCGTTGCGCGACACGAAATACAGGGCGTCGGTTTTGGCCGGCCCCAGCGCGGCCGCCAGCGATGCCACGCCCGGCAGGGCAATCGGCGTCGGCGGCAAGCCGGTCCGCGTATAGGTATTGTACGGGGTGTCGGTTTCCAGGTCTTTCTTACGGATTTTGCCGGCATATTTGTCGCCCATGCCGTAGATGACGGTGGGGTCGGTCTGCAGCAGCATGCCGGTGCGCAGGCGGTTGACGAACACGCCGGCGATCATCGCGCGTTCGCTTTTCTGGCCGGTTTCTTTTTCGACGATCGAGGCCATCACCAGCGCCTGGTAAGGTGTCTTGTACGGCAAGTCGGGTTCGCGCGCATCCCAGGCAGCCTTCAGTTTGCTTAATAACTGCACATGGGCCTGGCGCAGGATCTGCATGTCGCTGGCGCCCTTGGCAAACAGATAGGTGTCCGGAAAGAATAGTCCTTCCGGCGCTTTGCCCTTGTACTCGGAGCTGTCGGAGACGATCCGCGCCATCAACTCGCTGTCGGACAATTGCGCGCTGTCGTGTTTCAGGTCGGGACTGGCGGCCAGGGCCTGGCGCATCTGGCGGAAGGTCCAGCCTTCGATGATGGTGACCGCTTCCTGGGCGAACTCGCCGCGCACCAGCTGGTCGAGCAGGCGCCGCGGCGAGGTGTTCGGTTTCAGCTCATACGAGCCGGCCTTGATGCGTCCGGCCTTTTGCGTGAGGCGCGCCAGCAGGCCGAACAGGATGGGATTGACCGGCACGCCTGCCGCAACGATTTGCTGTGTTACGGCGCCGACGCCGCTGCCCGGCGTGACGGTGAAGGCGATCGGCGCGCCACCGCTGGTGACCGGCTGCTTGGACCACCACGAAAAGCCGCCGGTCACCGCGACCACGCTCACCACGCTTGCAAGAATCAGTTGTTTTATGAATGCCATGCTTCGAAGGGGTTTTGGGCGGTCGCCGGCGCGATTGCCGCGACAACTCTATAATGAGCCCGTAATGATAATGCCTAACTGGGAAACATTTCGTACTTATGATGAATAATTGGAACGAATATCTTGCATCGCTGTCAGCACCGGCCGCAGCACCGGCCGATGACGCGGTCGGTGCTGCGCATGCCCACTTCGGCAATGTCTTGACGGCTGCCCAGTTGGCTGACGGTTTCGTCGCGCCAGTCGGCAATCTGGGCCTGATCGCCGCGCAGGGCCTGGACGCCGCCACCTTCCTGCACGGGCAGCTGACCAATGATGTGGCCAATTTGCCACCCGGTGAAGTGCGGCTGGCAGGTTATTGCACCCCGAAAGGCCGCTTGCAGGCCACCATGCTGATGTGGCGCGCGGATGCGGACGCGGTGCCGACGATTTATCTGCAATTGCCGCTGGCTGTGCAGCCGGGCTTCCAGAAGCGCCTGTCGATGTTCGTCATGCGCGCCAAGGCCAAACTGCTTGATGTCACGGGTGAACCCCGGCACGCTGTCGTGCTCGGCCTGGGCGGCGCGCGCGCCGAAGCCGCGCTGCGGGAACAGGTCGCCACCCTGCCCGCGACACCGAATACGGCGACTGAGGGGGCAGCCGGCACGGTCCTGCGCCTGGCCGATGCGTTCAACGCGCCACGCTATTTGTGGCTGACCTCGGAAGCAACCGCGCTGTCCGCCCTGCCCGCTTTGCAGAAAACACTGGCGCTGGGCGGCACGGACGCATGGGAACTGTCCGGCATCCACGCCGGCATCGCCCAGGTCACCGGCGCGACGTTCGAACAATTTGTACCGCAAATGGTTAATTTGGAGCTGGTCGGTGGTGTCAACTTTAAAAAAGGTTGTTATCCCGGTCAGGAAATCGTCGCTCGCAGCCAGTATCTGGGCAAGCTCAAGCGTCGAACCACGCTGGCGACCATTGCCGACCCGCTGGCCGCGGCGGGCGCGGAAGTGTTTTCCCTCGACGACCCGCTGCAACCGTGCGGCATGATCGTCAATGCCGCACCGAATGGCGCCGGCGGTGTCGACGCGCTGGTGGAAGTGAAGCTGGCGGCGCTGGAACAGGAAGTACGCCTCGGTTCGACCACCGGTGCGCGCGTCGCGTTCCTGCCGATGCCGTACGTTCTTGATGCGCTCGACCTTTGACCATGTTCGAGCTGTATATCTATTACCAGGTCGCGGACGTGCACGCAGCTGAACTATTGCCGCTGGTGCGCAGCATGCAGGCGGCCCTGGCGCGCCACGAAGATGTCGGCACCGGGCTCAAGCGCCGCCCCGAATCGGAACACGGGCTGCAGACCTGGATGGAAATCTACACTGGCACGGCGCCCGATTTTGCCGACAGGCTGGCGCTGGCCGTTGGCGCCGCCGGTATCGCGCACCTGATCGACGGGCGCCGCCATACCGAAGTGTTTACGGAGTTGCCGCCATGTGCCTGATCGTTTTTGCCTGGCAGGTCGTTCCCGGGGTGCCCGTGATTGCGTGCGCCAATCGCGACGAGTATTACGATCGTCCGGCCATGGCGGCGGCGCCGTGGCCCGGCAATCCTGACATGATCGCCGGGCGCGACCTGCACGGCGGTGGCAGCTGGATGGGCGTCACGAAAAGCGGCCCGCATGGTCCCCGTTTCGCGGCGCTGACGAATATCCGCTGTCCGCAGGACACGCGCACCGATGCGCCAACGCGCGGCGCGCTGGTGGCCGACTTCCTCAACAGCGAACTGTCGGCGGTCGACTACCTCGCCCAGGTTGCGGCCAGCGGCGCTGCCTACAACGGCTACAACCTGATCCTGGGCGACCGCGATGCGCTGTACTGGTATTCGAACCGGGCCGGTGACGATCCACGTAATGGCCAACCCCTTGCGGCCGGCATCTACGGTATGTCGAACGGTTTATTGGACGACCCGTGGCCAAAAGTGCTGCGCACCAAGGCGCAGTTTGCCAGCCTGCTGTGCCTGGGGGCGCCGGAAGAAGCGTACTTCGAGATGCTGGCCGACACCACGCGCGCGCCCGACCAGCGCTTGCCCTCGACCGGCGTCACGCTGGACATGGAACGCGTGCTGTCGGCGGTGTGCATCGAGACGGAAAATTACGGCACCCGCACGTCGACTGTGGTGAAATTGTTCCAGGACAGCGAACCGCAGCTGGTGGAGCGGGTGGTACAGCCGGCTTGATCGCATCACATTGCCGTTGGCGGGCACTGGCTGCGCAGGGGCCTAGCCAGCTGCTTTCTTCTGCACAAGGGGCAGGAACACCTGGTCGAGAATGTCGGCGATCGTTTCATCCGACAGCTTGTTCATCGTCAGGAAAATTTCATTGCGCGCAAGGTCGATCGGAACAGCGATCACGCGCGGCAATAATTTGGCGGCATCGAGCTCCCCCCGCGCCACGCCGCGCTGCAATATTTCTGCCATCACATCCCTTTCTCCGACCTGTGCCGCAAGGTCCCGTCGCACGCCATGCAAGCCGCCGTGCGCGGGTGGCAGATCGTTGCGCAGGTCCAGCATGAATCTGACCGGTGCGGGTGTCGCCCGTTCCGACCACATCTGCAACAGCAGCGCCAGTTCATCGCGCACATTCCCCAGATCCGGCACGGCAATCGGGTTGCGGCCAAGGTAGTAACCAATCGCGGCGACGGCCATCTCGGCGCGCCCGGCCCATCGCCTTGACAGCACGGGCCTGCTGGTACCGGCACGCCGTGCCACGCCCTCCATCGTGAAATCGGCATAGCCATGCTCATGGAGTTCGTCCCACGCAGCTGCCAATAAGGCCTCGCCAAGTGCAGGCCCGCGCCGGCGCTGTGGCCTGGAAACACCGGGCTTGTCAAAAAGATCGCTCATGCAGTCACTTTAACATGGCGCCACCAGGCAGATAAGATGCGAGACGTATCTTATTGACGCGCGCCCACTTAATAAGATACATTCTGCATCTTATATTAATAGGAGTGCGCGATGAACAAGCATGCAACAACCTTGGGGCGACGGCGCATTCTCGTTTCCGGCGCCAGTATTGCGGGCCCGACTGTCGCTTACTGGCTCGACCGGTTCGGCTTCAAGGTGACCGTGGTAGAACGTGCGGCGTCCTTGCGCGGCGGTGGCTATCCGATCGACGTGCGCGGCCCTGCTGTTGAAGTCGCCCGGCGGATGGGCATCCTGCCCGGCCTGAAACTGGCGCATATTCAGTCGAAGCGCATTACGTTTCTGCATCCTGACGGCAGCGTTGCCGGCGAGATACGCCCGGAAGTATTAACCGGCGGCGAACAACATGCCGACATCGAGCTGCCGCGGGGCGAACTGACCGATCTCCTGTACGGACTGACCCGGCATGGATCGATCCGCTACCAGTTTGACGACGCGATTGCATCGCTTGACGAGGATGCTGATGGGGTGGGGGTCACGTTCGAAAGTGGCGCGACCGGGTATTTCGACGTGGTGATCGGGGCCGATGGTATCCACTCGCAGACGCGCCGTCTGATATTCGGGCCGGAAACGCCATTCACGCACTATCTGGGTTATTGCTACAACGGCTTTTCGATGCCCAACTTCCTGGGACTTTCGCATGCATCGCTGGCGTACGCCACGCCGGGCCGGTATGCCGTGCTGTCGGCGGTCAAGAACAGTCCCACGCTGCACGCCTTCCTGATCGTGGCTTCCGAACAGCCGCCCCTCATCCGACACCAGGATTCTGTGGAGCACCGTCGAATAACCGCGCAACAATTTGCCGGGAGCGGGTGGGCGGTGCCGCAGCTGGTTGCAGCGATGCAGAACGCCGACGATTTTTATTTTGACGTGGTGAGCCAGATACGGCTCGACCGCTGGTCGACGGGCCGTGTGGTGCTGGTGGGAGATGCCGCATTTGCGCCGTCGTTTTTGTCCGGCCAGGGATCCAGTCTCGCCATAATCGGCGCCTACATCCTCGCAGGTGAACTCGCCACGCGTGCCACCCCCGCCGAAGCGTTCGCCCGTTACGACGAGCTGATGCGGCCTTTTGCAGTGGCGAATCAGAACCTGGCCGGTGCCGGTCGCGCCTTCCTGCTTCCGCTTACCCAAGAGGAAATTGACACGCGCAACCGGGTACTCACCAGTTTGGATTTGCCGGAGCCCGAGGCCATGCCCGGCGAGGTGTCACGGGAGGTGCACCGCGCGCTTTCCCTGCCCGACTACGAGCGCATGCTGCGCGTGGACGAGCCGCATTGACACCTTGGCCAGGTGCTTCAATCGGGGCGCTGCGGCTGGTTCAACTTGGCACGCAACATCTCGCGGATATGGGGCGCCGCGCGATACGGGTCGCCCGGATTGCGGTGGTTGACGATCTCATCCATGCGCTCGGCCACCCCGGCCAGCGCATCCGGGTGCGAGTAAATGTAGAACTGGCCGGCGTGGATCGCATCGAACGTCATCGTCGCCACCTGGGCCGCCGACACCTTGCCCGATTCGACCGCCTTCTGCGTCATGGCCTGGGCCGCCAGCTGGCTGAGCGTGGGACGGTCGGCCATCTTGACATCGGCCGGCCGGTTGCGGTGCGACTGGCTGATGCCGGTCGGCACAAAGTACGGGCACAGCACCGAGGCGCCGATCGGCGCGCCGACCAGTTGCAGGTCCTGGTAAAGCGTTTCCGACAGCGACACCACGGCATGCTTGGACACGTTATAGACGCCCATCGTCGGGGCATTGAGCAGACCGGCCATCGAGGCGGTGTTGACGATGTGCCCCTCGAACGCCGGGTCGTTCTGCGCGCACTCGAGCATCAGCGACGTAAAAATACGCACGCCGTGAATCACGCCCCACAGGTTCACGCCCAGCACCCATTCCCAGTCGGCCTCTGAGTTTTCCCAAATCAGGCCGCCCGAGCCCACGCCAGCGTTGTTGAACAGCAGGTGCACGGCGCCGTAGCGTTTCATCGCAGCGTCGGCCAGCGCCTGTACCTGCGGGCCTTTGCGCACATCGCACAGCATCGACAGCACTTCGGCGCCGTTCGCGCGCAATTCGGTGGCGGCCTTCTCGAGGGTATTGCCCTCGACGTCGGCCAGCACGATTTTCATGCCGCGCGCGAACGCCGCGTTGGCGAACTCGCGGCCCAGTCCGCTGGCGCCACCGGTGATAACGACGACCTTGCCTGTAAAATCTTTCATGTTGTTCTCCTGTCAGACGGCGGACACGCCGCCGTCGATGGCCAGCGTCTGGCCGGTAATGTGCTTGCCCGCATCGGATGCGAACAGCACCACGGCGCCCTTCAGATCTTCATCGTCGCCCAGGCGGTTCAGGGGCGCATCTTTAGCGAGCGCGTCGGCGCCCATCTTGGCCAGCAAACCCTTGGTCATTTTGGACGGAAAGAACCCGGGTGCGATCGAGTTGACCGTGATGCCATAACGGCCCCATTCCCCGGCCAGGGTACGGGTAAAATTGATCACGGCTGCCTTGGAGGTGTTGTATGCCAGCGTCTGCATGCTGCCTGGGGGGTTGCCGGACAGGCCGGCGATCGACGAAATATTGATGATGCGGCCGGACCGACGCGGGATCATCGACAATTTTCCCACCGCTTGCGCCACCAGGAACACGCTGCGCACATTCAGGTTCATCACCTTGTCCCACGCTTCGACCGGATAATCCTCGGCCGGCGCACCCCAGCTGGCGCCGGCATTGTTGACCAGGATATCAATGTGGCCGAGGCGCCGGATGGCTTCCTCGACGAACGGCTGGACGTCGGCATCCTGGGACAGATCGGCGGCAATCGCGCTGGCCTCGATACCGCGGCTGGCGAGGTGGGCGACGGCCTCGTCGAGTTCGTCCTGCTTGCGGGCCGACAGCACGATGCGGGCGCCCTGCTCGCCCAGCGCCTCGGCCATCTGCAGGCCAAGGCCGCGCGAGCCGCCGGTCACCAGCGCCGTTTTGCCTTGCAGTGAAAACAATTCCTGGGTAGTGCGCATGCGGTCTCCTTGTTGTGATTAATCAGACGGTGTAGTCCATGCATTCGCGCCCATCGCGCACGGCCTTGAAAAACGGCACCAGTTCCTGGTGCGTCGGGTGCGCGGCGTAGGCGGCTAGCGCGGCCGCGTCTTCGAACACCGAATACAAAAGCACGTCGCAGGTGGCCTCGTGGCCGGGCTGTGCAAGTATGACTTCGAACGCGAGGATGCCGGGCACGATGGTGGCGCAAGCGTCGAGGCGGCGCTTCATTTCGCGCGCGTTGGCGGCGCGGTCGGCGCCCGCGGCGTGGTCTTTCAATTTCCACATGACGATGTGTTTCAGCATGACGTTTCCTTGTTCTAGAACCATTCCGCACGCATATCGAGCGTGGTGGTGTCGAGGGCGCCGAGCAGGTCGAGTTGCGGCCCGATCTTCGGCAGCTCCCATTGATAAAAATAACGGCAGGCCTGCAGCTTGCCGAGGTAAAAATCCGGCTCTGCAACGGCGGCTGCCCTGGCGCTGGCGACCAGCGCCTGTTCCAGCCAGATCCACGCCACCACTGCATGGCCGACGGCCTCCAGGTATAGCGAGGCATTCGCCAGCGTCACGTTCAGGTCGCCGGCGCCATACAGTTGCCGGGTGACGGTCTCGATGCGCTCCCACGCAGCGCGCAGTGCGGCGGCGTAACCTGCCAGCGTGGCAACGCCAGCGGCCCGGGCAATCGTCGCCGCCACTTCGCCGGTCACCGCCTGCATCAGCGCGCCGTCCTGCAACGTCACTTTGCGGCCCAGTAAATCAAGTCCGTGGATGCCGTGCGTGCCTTCGTGGATGGCGTTGAGCCGATTATCGCGGTAAAACTGCTCGACCGGATAGTCGCGCGTGTAGCCGTAGCCGCCGTGCACCTGGATGGAGAGGCTGTTCGCCTCCACGCACCATTGCGACGGCCACGATTTGGCAATCGGCGTGAGGAAGTCGAGCAGGTAGCTGGCATGCTGTTGCGCTTCCGGTGCACCGGTGCGCTGCTCGTCGACCAGTTTGGCGCAATACAGGACCAGTGCCAGCGCGCCTTCGGCATACGCTTTCTGGGCCAGCAACATGCGCCGCACGTCGGTGTGGGCAATGATTGGTACCTGCGGGCGGGCCGGGTCTTTCTCGGCGGGATGGCGACCTTGTGGACGGTTTTTCGCGTAATCGAGCGCATGCAGGTAGCCGGTCACCCCAAGCACTGCGGCGCCGAGGCCGACGCCGATGCGCGCCTCGTTCATCATATGGAACATATTCGCCAGGCCCCGGTGCGGCGCGCCGACCAGGTAGCCGATTGCGCCGGCCTTGCCATCCGGCGTGAATTTGCCTTCGCCAAAATTGAGCAAGGTATTCGTGGTGCCGCGGTTGCCCATCTTGTGGTTCAGACCGGCCAGCACGACGTCGTTGCGCTGGCCCGGCGCGCCGGCAGCGTCGAGCACGAATTTCGGTACGATGAACAGCGAAATGCCCTTTACGCCGGGGATCAGTTTGCCGTCCGGGCCGGGAATCTTGGCCAGCACCAGGTGCACGATATTACCCGCCAAATCGTGTTCGCCGGCGGAGATCCACATCTTGTTGCCGAACAGGCGGTATTGGCGCTCTCCCTCGGGACCGGCGACCGGATCGGGGGTAGCGCGGGAGGTGATATCGGACAGGCTCGAGCCTGCTTGCGGTTCGGACAGCGCCATCGTGCCAAAAAATGTCCCGGCCAGCAGGGGCAGCACGAAACGTTCAATCTGCAGCGGCGTGGCGCATTTCAGCAGGGTATTCGCATTGCCTATGGTCAGAAACAGATACGCCGACGTGGCCACATTGGCCGCCGTGAACCAGGCGGTGACCGCCTTCTCGACCACACACGGCAATTGCATCCCGCCCAGTCCCTCATCCTGCCCTGCCGCGATCAGCCCTGCTGCTGCGTAAGCGTCCAGCGCAACTTTCACTTCCGGAATCATGGACACCGTTGTGCCGTCGAATTGCGGTTCGTGCGAATCGCTGAGCCGGTTATGCGGCGCAAACAATGTCGTTGCCATCCGCTGCGCCGTCTCCAGCGCAGCATCGAACGTCTCGCGCCCATGCTCGGCATAGCGCGGCCGCGCCGTCAGCGCCTCTACATCGAGCCACTCATACAGCAAAAACGCCAGATCCCGGCCCGACAATATCTTCGAATCCATCAAATTCCTCCCACAAAAAAAACAATTAGGGTCAGAGTCAAATTTTTGAGCAATTGTTCAAAAAAGCCCAAATTCCCAACGGGGTCAGTGTCGAATTATTCAGCAACTAGTTGCAAAACAATTCGACTCTGACCCTCCAATTTGCAGCATGGAATTACTTGCAAAAGAATTCGACTCTGACCCTAATTTTTGGGTAATGGTTTTAGAGAAATAGGAAGAATGAACGCGGGCGGTGGGTGCGGGCGGTCGAAATGAGGATGGCATCTTGTCTCCATGAGTGAATGCTTTTGTAGCAGCGCTCTGCGGCACGGTTGGTGTTGAGAATAACATGAATAAGTACGGTCGTTCGTAAAAAATGACGCAATTCGACCGCTTTGCTTCTTGTAAGTTTGGTGTCAGTTTGGTGCAAGCATGACGTAAGTTTATCGGTCCACACTCCAGGTTAGCTGCACACCATGCGGCGTCCGAATGGCATCTAAATATATAACGGAGACACAATATGGCAATCACCCCCGGCATGACGGCCGGTGGACCGAAATCGGTCCCCGCGTCCAAAAACATGACCAAGGAAGAACGCAAAGTCATCTTTGCATCGTCCCTCGGTACGGTATTCGAGTGGTACGATTTCTACCTGTACGGCACCCTCGCGCCGATCATCGCCAAGCAATTCTTTGTCGGTGATCCGACCACTACCTTCATTTTCGCGCTGATGGCTTTTGCGGCCGGCTTTATCGTGCGGCCATTCGGCGCGCTGGTATTTGGTCGCCTGGGCGACATGATCGGCCGTAAATATACCTTCCTGGTCACCATCCTGATCATGGGCGCCTCGACCTTCATCGTGGGGCTGCTGCCGAATTACACCACCATCGGCATTGCCGCACCGATCATTCTGGTCTCGCTGCGCATTTTGCAAGGCCTGGCACTCGGTGGCGAATACGGTGGCGCCGCGACCTACGTTGCCGAGCATGCGCCGGAAGGCAAGCGCGGCGCGTTCACTGCATGGATCCAGACCACCGCGACAATGGGCCTGTTCCTGTCGCTGATGGTCATTCTGGGCACCCGCACCGCGCTCGGCGAAGCCGAATTCGAAGCCTGGGGCTGGCGCATTCCGTTCCTGGTCTCGGTCCTGCTGCTGGGCGTGTCGGTCTGGATTCGCCTGTCGATGAATGAGTCGCCGGCCTTCGCCAAAATGAAAGCCGAAGGCAAAACCTCGAAAGCGCCGCTGACGGAATCGTTCCTCAAGCCTGCCAACGCAAAAATCGTGTTCCTGGCGCTGGTCGGCCTGACGATGGGCCAGGCCGTGGTCTGGTACACCGGCCAGTTCTACGCCCTGTTTTTCCTGACCCAGACGCTGAAGATGGACGGCGCCACCGCAAATATTCTGGTTGCCATCGCGCTGGCCCTGGCCACGCCGTTTTTCATTTTCTTCGGCATGTTGTCGGACAAGATCGGCCGCAAGTACATCATCCTCGGTGGTTGCCTGATCGCCGCGCTGACCTATTTCCCGATCTTCAAGGCGATTACGCACTACGGTAATCCCGCCCTGGAATCGGCCCTGGTGACGTCGCCAGTGGTGGTGGTCGCCGACCCGGACACCTGCCACTTCCAGTTCAATCCGACCGGCACCAAGAAATTCGCGTCCTCCTGCGATATCGCCACGGGCTTTCTGACGGCGTCTTCGGTCAGTTACACCCGCCAGGATGCGCCGGCAGGCACGCTGGCAACGGTCAAGGTGGGCGACAAGTCGTACACCTCGTTCGACGCCAGCATGACGCCGGACGGCCTGAACTTCGACAAGGCCAGCAAGGACAAGGAAGCGGCACTGAAGAAAGAAATTGGCGCCGGGATCAAGGCGGCGGGCTACCCGGCCAAGGCCGACCCTGCGGGCGTGAACAAGCCGATGCTGGTGCTGTTCCTGTTCATCCTGGTGCTGTACGTGACCATGGTGTACGGACCAATCGCTGCGATGCTGGTGGAAATGTTCCCGACCAAGATCCGCTACACCTCAATGTCGCTGCCGTATCACATCGGCAATGGCTGGTTCGGCGGTCTGCTGCCGACGACCGCGTTCGCGCTGGTAGCCTACAAAGGGGATATTTATTACGGCCTGTGGTACCCGATCGTCATCGCCCTGATTACCGTTGTGGTCGGCACGCTGTTCGTGAAAGAAACCAAGGACAACGATATCTACGCAGCTGACTGATCAAACCGCGTGTCGAATAAAAAATGCCGCTGACCACAGCGGCATTTTTTTTGATTCCGAAATGGATGGGTGAACCAATCTGCAGATCACCGCAGCAGCAGCGCGGCAATTTTTTCAGCCAGCGTTTGCGTATCCGGTTCCTGGGTATCGCTGTTGACCAGTATGGCAATGTAGTAACCCTCCGCCGGGAAACGTACGGTATCGCCCGAGAAACCGTTAATATCACCTCCATGCTCGATTGCATCACGGCCCTGGATCTTGCGCACAAACCAGCCGTATCCATAGCCGGTCGGTTTGCCATTGCTGAGGATAGACGAGGACATCATGCGTTTCCACGATTCCGGACGCAGCAGCTTGCCGGCGACGATGGCGCCATTCCAGCGCGCCAGGTCGTCGACGCTGGAACGCAGGGCGCCGGCAGCATAGGGAATTGACAGGCTGAGAAACTCGGCATTGTCGAATCCATGCCGCGTCTTGCTATAACCCTCGACACGGGACGGGATCACCCGGACGTTGCTGTCATAAAAAGTATGCTGCAACTGCAGGGGCGCGAAGATATTTTTCTCCATGAAACTGGCATAGCTACTGCCGGAAACCTGTTCGATGATCGCGCCCAGCAGGAAATAGCCGGAATTGCTGTAGGCAAAGCGCTCGCCCGGACGAAATTCAAGCGCTTCGCTCTGGATCAGTTGCAACATCTGCGCGACCGTCATATCGGTGCGGGCGATGGAGGGGAACTTCGGCAACGCGGTGTAATTCTTGATGCCGGCCGTATGTGTCAGCAGATTTTCGATTGTGATCGTGCTGCCATGGGTGGCATAAGCAGGCAGGTATTTGGTGATATCGTCGGCGAGCGACAATTTCCCCTGCTCGGCCAACAGCATGATCGCTGCCGCGGTAAATTGCTTGGTGATCGAACCGATGCGCAAGGCCATCTCCGGTTGCAGCGCGATCTGCTGCTCCAGATTGGCCATGCCATAGGCCTTGCGGAAGATGGTATTGCCATCCTTGGTGACGAGCACGATCGCGCCGGGCCGATCGGCTTTGAAATAGCGCGACATGAGCTTATCGATGTCCGCTGCCACTGGTGCTGGCGCTGCAACGGTGTTATTCGCTGCCGCATCCTGTGCCAGCACCGTACCGCCAAAGCCAAGATTGAGTGCCAGCACCAGGTTCAACAAGCCAAATTTCTTGGCAATACCACGCATCGATTGCTCCCTTATTCGAATAGATATCAGCGATTGAATTGCTTGCCGTCGGCCGCCAGCTGCACCAGCAGCGGCGCCGCCACCCAGGCCGCGCCATTGGCACCGCGCGCATAATGTTCGATTGCGGCCAGCACATTCGGCAGCCCGACCGTATCGGCATAAAACATCGGTCCCCCGCGATATAAAGGGAAACCGTAGCCGGTCAAATACACCATGTCGATATCGGAAGCGCGCATGGCAATGCCTTCGGCGAGGATCTGCGCGCCTTCATTGACCAGGGAATACACCAGCCGCTCGACTATCTCCGCATCGGATATGACGCGGCGCGTCACGCCCAATGCGGCCGAATGCGCCAGCACCATGTCGTCCACCAGTGGCGACGGATACGCAGTGCGATCGCCCGCCTTGTAGTCGTACCAGCCGGCCCCGGTTTTCTGGCCGAAGCGCCCCTGCTCGCACAGCAGATCGGCGGTCTTCGAATACAGCATGCCAGGCGACTCGATCGCGCGGCGCTTGCGGATATACCAGCCGATATCGTTGCCTGCCAAATCGCCCATCCGGAACGGGCCCATGGCAAAGCCGAATTGTTCGGCGGCGCGGTCGACCTGCGCCGGCAGTGCGCCTTCGTCCAGCAAAAAACCGGCCTGGCGCACATATTGTTCCACCATGCGGTTGCCGATGAAGCCGTCGCACACGCCCGACACCACGCCGGTCTTTTTCAGTTTCTTCGACAGGGCCAAGGTCGTGGCCAGCACGTCTTTCGCGGTGGCCTTGCCGCGCACAATTTCCAGCAACTTCATGACATTCGCCGGGCTGAAAAAATGGGTCCCGATGACGTCCTGCGGGCGGCCCGTAAAAGCGGCGATCTTGTCGACATCGAGTGTCGATGTATTCGACGCCAGGATGGCCCCAGGTTTCATGACCGCATCGAGTTGCCGGAACACGGTTTCCTTGACGGCCAGGTCCTCGAATACGGCTTCGACCACGATGTCGGCCGAGGCGATGGCCGCATAATCGAGCGTGCCGGAGATCAGGCCGATGCGCTGCGCGCATTTCTCGGGCGTCAGCTTGCCCTTTTTCATCGTATTTTCGTAATTCTTGCGGATCGTCGCCAGGCCCTTGTCGAGCGCTTCCTGTTTTGTTTCCAGCAGGATGACCGGGATGCCGGCATTGGCAAAATTCATGGCGATGCCGCCGCCCATGGTGCCGGCGCCGATGACGGCGGCCTTGTCGATGGCGCGCGTGGGCGTGTCCGCCGGCACGTCCGGGATCTTGCTGGCCAGCCGCTCGGCAAAGAACGCGTGGCGCAAGGCCTTCGATTCCGTCGTCTGCATCAGGTGCATGAAGCGCTGGCGCTCGAATTTGATGCCCTCGTCAAACGGCATCGTGACGGACGCCGCCACTGTCTCCACGCATTCGAGTGGCGCCGGAAATGGTCCGGCCGCGGCTTTCACCGTCGCGCGCGTGGACGCCAAAAAGGCGGCATGCTCCGGATAATCGACCGTCATCTCGCGCACCTTGGGCAGGGGCCGCAGCGCGGCGACCGATTTAGCGAAGGCAACGGCGGCCGGCACCAGGTCTGTCCCGGCCGAAAATACTTCATTGAACAGCATGGTGCCGGCGAGTTTTTCCGAGAGCACCGGCGTGCCGGAGACAATCATGTTCAAGGCCATCTCCAGGCCCAGCACGCGCGGCAGGCGCTGCGTGCCACCGGCGCCGGGCAGCAAGCCCAGCTTGACTTCCGGCAGCGCAATCTGCGCGCCCGGCAAAGCGACCCGGTAGTGGCAACCAAGTGCCAGCTCGAGTCCGCCGCCCATGCACACGCTGTGGATCGCGGCAACCACCGGTTTGGTGGACCCTTCGGCCGTTGCAATCAGGGCGAACAGCGACGGTTCGGCCAGTGCATTCGGCGAATTGAATTCCTTGATGTCGGCGCCGCCGGAAAAGGCCTTGCCGGCGCCGGTCAGGACGATGGCGACAATCGCGCCGTCATCCTGGGCCCGGCGCAGCGCCGCAACCGCAGCGGTGCGGGTGGCCAGCCCCATGCCATTCACCGGCGGGTTGTTCAGGGTGATGACGGCAACGTTGTCGTGGACCTGGTAGTCGGCGCTCATGTCTCTTCCTTGTTTGTTATTGGACGTTCGACTATACCCGATAAAAGTACGGTCGTATTATTTTATGGCGCCATCACAGCGTCGGCAGCTGGTGATGTCGGAACTGTTCGCGCAGCTTGTTCTTCTGGATTTTCCCGGTGGCCCCCATCGGCAAGGCATCGATGAAGGCGACATCGTCCGGCAGCCAGAATTTCGCGACCTTGCCCTCGAAAAACGCCAGCAAGTCGGCGCGCGTCACGTCCAGGCCGGGCCGTTTTACCACCAGCAGCAAGGGCCGTTCATCCCACTTTGGATGGGCCACGCCGATGCACGCCGCCTGCAGCACGGCCGGGTGGGCCATGGCGATGTTTTCCAGGTCGATGGTGCCGATCCACTCGCCGCCGGACTTGATCACGTCCTTGCTGCGGTCGGTGATCTGCATGTAGCCGTCGACGTCAATGGTGGCCACGTCGCCGGTGGGGAACCAGCCGTCGACCAGCACATCGCCGCCCTCCTCGCGGAAATAACTGTCGATGATCCACGGCCCCTTGACGAACAGGTGGCCGTAGGTGCTGCCGTCCCATGCAATCTCGACGCCAGCGTCGTCAACGATTTTCATGTCGACGCCGAAAATGGCGTGGCCCTGCTTTTGCAGAATGGCGCGCTGGGCCTGCTTCGGCAAGGCCAGATGGCGTGCCTGCAGCACCCCCGCCGTGCCCAGCGGCGACATCTCCGTCATGCCCCAGGCGTGCACCACGTCGACGTTCAAGCGGTCGATCAGCGTGTCCATCATCGCCGGCGGACACGCCGAGCCGCCGATGACGGTTCTGCGGAAGGTCGAGAACTGCAAATCGTTCTGGATTGCATAATTGACCAGGCCCAGCCAGACCGTGGGCACGCCGGCCGAGAGCGTGATGCCCTCCGACTCGAACAGTTCGTACAAGGACTTGCCGTCCAGCGCCGGGCCGGGAAACACCATCTTGGCGCCGGCCAGCAGCACCGCGTACGGCAAGCCCCAGGCGTTGACGTGGAACATCGGCACCACCGGCAGCACGGTGTCGCGCGCGGACACGTTCAGCGCATTCGGCATGGCGGCGGCGTAAGCGTGCAGCACGGTCGAGCGGTGCGAGTACAGCGCGCCTTTCGGGTTGCCGGTCGTGCCAGACGTGTAGCACAGCGACGCGGCGGCGTATTCGTCGAAGTCGGGCCAGGAGAAGTCAGCGGAACTGGCGGCGAGCAAGTCTTCGTAGCACAGCAGGTTCGGAATGGCTGTTTCTTGCGGCATATGCGCCCGATCGCTCATCAACACAAAGCCCTTGACCGTCGGACAGTGCGCGGCGACCGCTTGCACCAGCGGCAGGAAGGTCAGGTCGAAAAACAGGTACTGGTCTTCCGCATGGTTGACGATGTAGGCCACCTGTTCCGGGTGCAGGCGCGGATTGATCGTGTGCAGCACGAAGCCGGACCCGGACACAGCGTAGTACAGCTCCAGGTGGCGGTAGCCGTTCCACGCCAGCGTGGCCACGCGCTGGCCCATTTCCACCCCGAGGCCGGCCAGCACCTGCGCCATCTGGCGCGCGCGCCGTTCGCAATCGCGGTAGGTGTAGCGGTGCAGGTCCCCTTCCACGGTCCGGGAAACGATTTCGGTGGCGGGATAATGGCGCGCGGCAAACTCGAGGATGCCCGAGATGAGCAGCGGCTGGTCCATCATCTGGCCCGTGACAGGAGAATGTGGCCGGCTGGCAGATGAAGTGCGCATGGGTGCTCCTGATATGGTTGTTGTTGCTGCAAGTGTCGGGTGCGGCTCTGCAGTCGGTCAACGCATTTCGATGCTGCGGTGCAGCAGCCGCGGTTTACCGCATGAATGCGTACAGAGCGTGTGCGCCCGGAAGATGGCACCCTACGTTAGAATTTCAGCTGGTTTTTGGGGCAATCATCCCCATCTCCCCCTCCTTGAACATTTTTCCACGATTGGAGCCGCCATCCGCGCCGACGACCTCCCCTTTGTAAATTCCTTCGCGCAATTGCCGCCGGACTTGTACACCCGCCTGCAGCCGACCCCGCTACCGGCGCCCTATTTCGTTGCTGCCAGCGCCCGCGCGGCGTCTCTGGTCGGACTCGATGTCGCCACGCTGCAGCAGAGCGACATGGTGGCCGCCTTCAGTGGCAATGCAGTCCCTGGCAAGGCGCTGCCGCTGTCGGCCGTGTATTCGGGTCACCAGTTCGGCGTCTGGGCCGGCCAACTGGGCGACGGCCGCGCCATGCTACTGGGAGAATTGCCCGGCCCGCAAGGCAGGATGGAGTTGCAACTCAAAGGCGCCGGCCTCACGCCGTACTCGCGCATGGGCGACGGCCGCGCCGTGCTGCGCTCGTCAATCCGGGAATTCCTGTGTTCCGAAGCCATGGCGGCCCTCGGCGTGCCAACCACGCGCGCGCTGGTCATTACTGGCTCGCAGCAAGGCGTGGCCCGCGAGACCATCGAAACGGCGTCGGTGGTGACCCGCATTGCGCCCAGCTTTGTGCGCTTCGGTTCCTTCGAACACTGGTATCACCGCGACCAGCCGGCACAACTCAAGGTGCTGGCCGACTACGTGCTGGCCAATTTTTACCCGGAATTATTAACGGAAGCGAATCCGTACCAGGCTTTGCTGGCCGAGGTCACGCGCCGCACCGCGCGCATGATCGCGCACTGGCAAGCCGTCGGCTTCATGCATGGCGTGATGAACACAGACAATATGTCGATCCTCGGCCTGACCCTCGATTACGGTCCATTCGGCTTTATGGAAGCGTTCAATCCGGGCCACATCTGCAACCATACCGACCAGCAGGGCCGCTATTCCTACGCCAACCAGCCGCAAGTGGGCCACTGGAACTGCTATGCGCTGGGGCAGGCGCTGCTGCCACTGATCGGCGAGGTCGACGAGGTCGAGGCGGCGCTGGACGTCTACCGTCCGGCGTTTTCCGCCGAATTGCTGCGCCTGCTGCAAGCCAAGCTGGGCTTGACCACCACCGAGCCCGGCGACCAGGACCTGTTCGATGCGATGTTTGCCGCCATGCAGCGCAGCCACGTCGATTTCACGCAATTCTTCCGCGCCCTGGGCGAGCTCAAACTGGATGAGCCGGCGGGCGACACGCTGCTGCGCGACATGTTCATCGACCGCGACGCTTTCGACGCGTGGGCAGCGCGCTACCGCACCCGTTTGCGCCAGGAAAACAGCGTCGACGCCGCCCGCCGCGCTGCCATGCACGCCGTCAACCCCAAATATGTGCTGCGCAATTACCTGGCCCAGGTGGCCATCGAACAAGCGCAGCAAGGCGATTTTTCCGAGGTCGCCCGGCTGCTGGCCGTGCTCGAGCATCCGTTCGACGAGCAGCCGGAGCACGCTGCCTACGCCGCGCTGCCGCCCGACTGGGCCCGCCACCTCGAAGTAAGCTGTTCCTCCTAACAACACCGAGAAAGCAAACAATGACTGACAAAGTACAAAAGACCGACGCCGAATGGCGTGCCCAGCTCGATGGCATGGAATACCAGGTGACGCGCCACGCGGCCACCGAGCGCGCCTTCACGGGGCAATACTGGGACCACCACGAACATGGCATCTACACCTGCGTCTGCTGCAACACGCCGCTGTTCGCCTCTGACGCCAAGTTCGATTCCGGTTGCGGCTGGCCCAGCTATTTCAAGGCGCTCGATTCGGCCAATGTGATCGAAAAAACCGACCGCACCCATGGTATGCTGCGCACCGAAATCATTTGCGCCGTCTGCGACGCCCACCTGGGACACGTGTTCCCCGACGGCCCGCCGCCGACCGGCTTGCGCTATTGCATCAATTCCGCATCGCTGCGCTTTGACCCGACTGAATAACCGTTCCACTGAGGCCGCATGAAAAAACTGCTGTTCGACTACATCCCGCTGATCCTGTTCTTTTTGGTCTACAAGGTCGCCGGCATGCATCCCGAAGCCTCGTACGCGCTTGCCCAATCATTCCTGGGCCCGCTGGTCGCCGGCACCGGCCTGCTGCCCGACCAGGGCCCGATCATGCTGGCAACCGTGGTCGTCATCGTCGCCACGGTGTGCCAGATCCTGTATTTGAAACTGCGCGGCCAGAAAGTCGATGCCATGCTGTGGGTGACCGCATCGATCATCGTCATCATGGGTAGCCTCACCATTTATTTGCACGATGAAAACTTCATCAAGTGGAAACCCACCATTCTGTATTGGGTAATGGCGCTGATGCTGGCATTCACCCAGTTCGTTTTGAATAAAAACATGATGCGCCAGGTAATGGAACAGCAAATCAAGCTGCCCGAGCCGATCTGGGCGCGCCTGGGCCTGGCCTGGATCGTGTTTTTCACGGTGATCGGCGCGATCAACCTGGTCGTCGCCTACGTCATTTATGCAGGCAATCTCGACGCCTGGGTGAATTTCAAGGTGTACGGCATCACCGCCCTGTTCTTTGTGTTTATTATCGGCCAGAGTTTTATGCTGGGTAAATATATGGAAGAGGAAGCGGCATGATTCCCGATAACAGCAAGGAAACCCGTTTCGACCGCATCCGGACATTGCTGCAGGCGGCCTTGTCGCCCACCGTGCTCGACCTGGTGGATGAATCGCACCTGCACGCCGGCCACGCCGGCGCCGCCTCGGGCGGCAGCCATTATCGTTTGACGATCGTTGCCCCGGCATTCGCGGGGCTTAGCCTCGTCAGGCGCCATCGTCTGGTGTATGATTCTGTGCACTTAATGATGCAGCACGAGATACATGCTTTGGCCATTAGTGCTTTGACGCCGGAACAACACGCCGCCAAAGCAGACTAGTCCGGACTGTATTTTGATTTTCAGCAAGTCTTAAGAAATTTGATTGATCATCTTGAAACGCGTCTTTCAATTGACCTATCCACGTTCAAGCAATTTTACCCAGGAATGAAACATGACTTTTAAGCCAGCCCGCTTGCTGTTAGCCCTGATCGCTGTCGCTGCCGCGCCTGCATTCGCGCAAAACCTCGCCGTTGTCAACGGCAAGGCGATCCCATCGTCGCGCCTTGATGCTGTCGTCAAGCAAGTTGTTGCCCAAGGCCAGCAACCGGATTCGCCGCAATTGCGCGAAGCCGTCAAGAAAGACCTGATTTCCCGTGAAGTGCTGATGCAGGAAGCGCTCAAGCAAGGCTACGACAAGAACACCGACGTCAAGGCGCAGCTCGAAAACGCCCGCCAGGCCATCGTGATCAACGCCCTGGCGCGTGATTTCGTTGCCAAGAACCCGGTCAAGGATGCCGACATCAAGGCCGAGTACGACAAATTCAAGGCCCAGGCCGGCGACAAGGAATACCACGTGCGCCACATCCTGTTCGCAACCGATGCCGACGCGAAGGCTGGCATTGTCAAGCTGAAGGCTGGCACCAAGTTCGAAGAGCTGGCCAAGCAATCGAAAGACCAGGGCACTGCCAACAATGGCGGCGACCTCGACTGGGCAGTACCATCGTCGTTCCCGAAAGAGTTCAGCGATGCGTTTGTCAAACTGCAAAAAGGCGCAATCACCGATACGCCAGTGCAGACTGCAAACGGTTTTCACGTGATCAAACTGGACGACACCCGTGCCGCCAAGATCCCGACCCTGGAAGAAGTGAAGCCGCAGATCTCCGAGACGCTGCAGCAGCGCAAGCTGCAGGCCTTCCAGGATGAAATGGTCAAAAAGGCCAAGGTACAGTAAGATAATCGAACCGTACCCGCCGGCGCTTACCCGCGCCGGCATGCGTCGCCAGTCTGGCGACTTTTCGCGTTTATATAGGATCTGAATGATGATTTTGAAGCCCGCTCGCCTGATGTTCGCCCTGCTCGCCATCGCCGCTGCCCCAGCCTTTGCACAAAACGTGGCAACCGTGAATGGCAAGCCAATTCCTGCGTCCAAAGTCGACCAGGTCGTCAAACAAGTCGTCGCCCAAGGTAAAGGTACCGACGGCCCGCAACTGCGCGACGCCATCAAGAAAGACCTGATCGGCCGCGAAGTGCTGATCCAGGAAGCCGACAAACAAGGCATGGGCAACCGCGCCGATGTCAAGGCTGCCCTCGACAATGCCCGCCAGAGCATCATCATCAATGCGATGCTGGCTGATTATGTCAAGAAAAACCCGGTCAAGGATGCCGATATCAAGGCCGAGTACGACAAGTACAAGGCACAGGTTGGCACCACCGAATACCACGCCCGCCACATCCTGGTGAAAACCGAAGATGAAGCCAAGGCGATCATCGTCAAGCTCAAAGGCGGCGCCAAGTTCGAAGAACTGGCCAAAGGTTCGCTGGACGGTTCCGCTGCCAATGGCGGCGACCTCGACTGGGCTAGCCCTGCTTCCTACGTGCCTGAATTCTCGAAAGCCATGGTCGCCCTGAAAAAAGGCGAAATCACCCAGATGCCGGTGCAGTCGCAATTCGGTTTCCACGTCATCAAGCTGGAAGACACCCGCGCTGCCAAAGTGCCGGCGTTTGAAGAAGTCAAACAGCAAGTGGCCGAACAACTCCAACAGCGCAAGCTGGCGACGTTCCGCGAAGAGTTGATGAAGAAAGCAAAGATTCAGTAATCGAATCGTTGCATGAAAAAAGCGCTTCCGAGGAAGCGCTTTTTCTTTGGGCAGAACGATCAGCGCTTCAATTGCGCCAGGTCGCGCACCGCACCGCGATCTGCCGACGTTGTGAGTGCCGCATACGCCTGCAGTGCCTGCGACACGTAACGCACGCGCCCGGTTGGCAACCACGCCTCGGCGCCCAGCGCTTCCATGGCGGCACGGCGGTGCGCCAGGGTCTCGACTGTCACGCGCAGGTTGATGGTGCGCGCCGGGATGTCGATATCGATCATGTCGCCCTCTTCCACCAGTCCGATCGCGCCGCCCTCGGCCGCTTCCGGCGAGGCGTGACCGATCACCAGTCCCGATGAGCCACCCGAAAAGCGCCCGTCGGTGAACAGCGCGCACTTCTTGCCGAGGCCCTTCGATTTGATGTAGGAGGTCGGATACAGCATCTCCTGCATTCCCGGCCCGCCCTTCGGTCCCTCGTAGCGGATCACCACGACATCGCCCTCGACCACCTGGTCGCCCAGGATCGCCTCGACCGCCGCGTCCTGGCTCGAGAACACGCGCGCGCGGCCCGAGAACACCAGGATGCTGTCGTCCACGCCCGCAGTCTTGACGATGCAGCCCTTCTCGGCGATGTTCCCGTACAGGACCGCCAGGCCGCCATCCTGCGAATAAGCGTGGGCCTTGTCGCGGATGCAGCCGGTGCTGCGGTCGAGGTCATTCGCCTCGAACCGCTCGGACTGCGAAAATGCGACCTGGGTCGGCACGCCGCCTGGCGCTGCCCGATAAAGTTTGTGGACGGCCTGGTCATCGCTCACCGCCACGTCGTACTTCGCAATCGCGGCGCCCATGGTCGGGCTGTGTACGGTCGGCAGCGAGGTATCCAGCAAGCCGGCCCGGGCCAGTTCGCCGAGGATCGAAAAAATGCCGCCGGCGCGGTGCACGTCTTCGATGTGATATTTATCGGTCATCGGGGCGACCTTGCACAGGCAGGGTACCTTGCGCGAGATGCGGTCGATATCGGCCATCGTGAACGCCACTTCTGCTTCGTGCGCGGCGGCCAGCAGGTGCAACACGGTGTTGGTGGAGCCGCCCATCGACACGTCCAGCGCCATCGCGTTCTCGAACGCTTCCTTGGTGGCGATGGAGCGCGGCAGCACCGAGTAATCGTCCTGCTCGTAGTGGCGTTTCGCGATCTCGACGATCAGCCGGCCAGCGCCGAGGAACAGTTCCTTGCGGTCGCTGTGGGTGGCGACGACCGTGCCATTGCCCGGCAGCGACAGGCCGAGCGCCTCGGTCAGGCAGTTCATCGAGTTCGCCGTGAACATGCCAGAGCACGAACCGCAGGTGGGACAGGCCGCGCGCTCGATCTCGGCCACGTCGGCATCCGACACATTCGCGTCGCCGGCCTTGATCATCGCATCGATTAAATCGAGCTTGATGATTTTGCGTTCGTTCCCCACCACCTTGACCACCCGCCCCGCTTCCATCGGCCCGCCCGAGACGAACACTACCGGAATATTCAGGCGCATCGCGGCCATCAGCATGCCGGGCGTGATCTTGTCGCAGTTCGAGATGCAGACCATCGCGTCGGCGCAGTGCGCATTGACCATATACTCGACCGAGTCGGCGATCAGGTCGCGCGACGGCAGAGAATACAGCATGCCGCCGTGGCCCATGGCGATGCCGTCGTCGACCGCGATCGTATTGAATTCTTTCGCCACGCCGCCGTGCGCTTCGATCTCGCGCGCAACCAGTTGGCCGAGGTCTTTCAGGTGCACGTGACCGGGCACGAACTGGGTGAACGAGTTGACCACGGCGATGATCGGTTTGCTGTCGAAGTCGCCGTCCTTCATGCCGGTGGCGCGCCACAGGGCACGGGCGCCGGCCATATTGCGGCCCTGGGTGGTGGTATGGGAACGATAGGTGGGCATGACAGTCTCCGGAAACGAGGAAGGAACAAGCATAGCAGCGTGAGGCCTGCGCGCGGATTTGTCCAATATCGCTTATTGGCCCCTGTAAGTCGCGCTACATATCACCAGAATATAAATAAATGGTGGTGGATATCAGCATTTTTTCAAAAGATAATTCCTTTGAGAAATTCCATCGTGCATTGGATACTGTGCAGCTTCTCCCCTTCGTTCAATCAAGACACTGCTTATGAACCAACGCGCGCAACAGTTCCTCGATACCTACGCAGCCGGGCGCATCATCGACGGTGGCTGGCTGTATCCGCTTCAGTTGGCGCAAACCCGGCTCGACCAGACTGATGATGGGCTGGATCGACTCGACATCCTGCTCGACGCGATCACCGAGCACGCCCACCCGACCGCGCAGGATATCCAGCAAACACCACAAGGCCGCAACTTCTGCGCCTTGATTGCGTACCATCTGATCGACGTCGTGCGCCGCCGCACCGGCGCCATGTTCGAATGGTACGACCGGGCCGCCGCGCTACGGATTTTGCCGCAAGGCACGCAGATACCGGATGCGCCGTACACGCAAATGGTGGCCTATGCGCGCAATCACGGCGCGGTGCTGCTGCCGCTCGACTGGATCGAAGAGCGCTTGCTCGGCAGCGGCAACAAACTGCGTGCCCGTCATCACGTGGCCAACCTAATTGAGACGATCGAGCGCAATGGGCCCGCCGTGTGGTGGACCGGCATGGATGCCGTCGGACGTATCGCTGCGTGGCAAATGATGATCGCCGCGAATGGTGGCCCGGTCACCCCCTTGCGACTGAGCGCAAACGCGCCAACGTCATGGCTCGGCTCAGCGGCCGACGACGTTGCCGACACACTTGCGCATGGCGCCCGCCTGTTGGAGCAGAATCCCGAGGGCGCGATGTGGCAAGTATTTGCCTATGACGGTCTGGTCGATCTGCAGGAAGGACGACAGGACGCCATCATGGTCGTGCTCCATACCTACGGCCACGCGCCACTGCGGGTGAAAATCGCGTTCTCCTATCGACCAGCCAAAGTCTTTCGCAAGTTTGCCATTCTGCCGCCGCTTGTGCGTGAAATGAATATGGCGCAGGAGAAGATCGGCATGCTGAACGGCGCCATGAAGCGCGGCATCGACAGCATCCGCTGGCCATCCGGGCTCACCTGGGACGAGCTAAGCGCGCCATGAAAAAAGCGCCCGGACCAGGGCGCTTTTTTTATCGCATATCTGCAATCAGCCAACAAACTTTCGCGCATTGCGGAACATGCGAATCCATGGCGAATCCTCGCCCCAGCTCGAAGGATGCCACGACTGCTGCACCGAACGGAACACGCGCTCGGCATGCGGCATCAAGACGGTGAAGCGGCCGTCATCGTTGGTCACCGACGCGATACCCTGCGGCGAGCCGTTCGGGTTGAACGGATACGTTTGCGTCACCGCGCCGGTGTTGTCGACGTAGCGCAGGCCGACCGCCACCGCATTGATGTCGCCGGTCAGCGAGAAGTCGGCAAAGCCTTCGCCGTGCGCGATGGCGATCGGCGCGCGGGTGCCGGCCATGCCGTCGAAGAAGATCGACTTCGAGGCCTGCACTTCGACCATGCCGAAGCGCGCTTCGAACTGCTCCGATTTATTGCGCGTGAACTTGGGCCATGCCTGCGCGCCCGGGATCATCGATTTCAGATTGCTCATCATCTGGCAACCGTTGCAGATGCCGAGACCGAAGGTGTCGGTACGGGCAAAGAAGCGCGCGAACTGGTCCGCAAGCTGGGCATTGAACAGAATGGTCTTGGCCCAGCCTTCGCCAGCGCCCAGCACGTCGCCGTACGAGAAGCCGCCCACGGCGATCACACCGTGGAAATCGTCCAGCTTTGCGCGGCCGGCAATCAGGTCGCTCATGTGCACGTCGATGGCCGTAAAGCCGGCTTGGTGCATGACCCACGCCGTTTCGATATGCGAGTTCACGCCCTGCTCGCGCAGGATCACCACGCGCGGGCGCGCGCCGCTTGCGATGAATGGCGCGGCGACGTTATCCAGCATGTCGAAGGTGACGACGGGCGACATCCCCGGATCGGTTTCGTCGAGCAGCCGGCCATATTCGGCGTCGGCGCAATCCGGGTTGTCGCGCAGGCGAGCGATGCGCCAGCTGGTGTCACTCCACAGGCGGTGCAGGTGGCTGCGCTGCTGGTTGTAAATGAGCTTGGCGTCACGGGTGAATTCGATCACGCCACGGTCATTGTGCTTGCCAATGATGTGGCTGCAGGCGCCCAGGTTCAGTTCGCGCAGGACCAGCATCGCGGCGCTCTTGTCTTCGGCGCGCACTTGCAGGACCGCGCCCAGTTCTTCGTTGAACAACGCGCGCAAAGTCATGTCGTTGCGGCGCTCGCCCACTTGCGTGGCCCAGTTCTTGGCGTCGCCCCAGTCGGCCCCGTTACCGCTTTCCATGGCCAGGATATCGAGGTTGACCGACACACCAGAGCGGCCCGCAAAGGCCATTTCGACCAGCGTTGCGTACAGGCCGCCATCGGAGCGGTCGTGGTAAGCGAGCAGCTTGCCGTCGAGGTTCAAACGCTGGACGGCGGCGAACATGGCTTTCAGATCGTCGGACGAATCGACGTCCGGCGTTTCGTGGCCCAGCTGCTGGGTCACTTGCGCCAGCGCGGAGGCGCCCATGCGGTTCTTGCCACGACCGAGATCGATCAGGATCAGGGCCGTTTCGCCCTTGTCCGTCTGCAGTTGCGGCGTCAGCGAGCGGCGCACGTCGGCCACCGGTGCGAAGGCCGTGACAATCAGCGACACCGGCGAGGTGATCGATTTGGCTTCGTCGCCATCTTTCCAGGTGGTGCGCATCGACAGCGAATCCTTGCCGACCGGGATGCTGATCCCGAGTGCCGGGCACAGTTCCATGCCGACCGCGCGCACGGTGTCGAACAGCGCCGCGTCCTGGCCCGGCTGGCCGCAGGCGGCCATCCAGTTGGCCGACAGCTTGATCTCGCTAATCTCTGCCACGGGCGCTGCCATGATATTCGTGATGGCTTCACCGACCGCCATGCGGCCGGAGGCGGCGGCGTTGATGACCGCCAGCGGGGTGCGCTCGCCCATCGCCATCGCTTCGCCGACGTAGCTGTCGAAGGCCATGGTGGTGACGGCGCAATCGGCCACCGGTACTTGCCACGGGCCGACCATCTGGTCGCGCACACTCATGCCGCCAACGGTGCGGTCGCCGATCGTGATCAGGAACGATTTATCGGCCACGGATGGCAGCAACAAGACCTTCTCGGCCACCTCGGCCAGATCCAGCCCGGTCAGATCGATGGCTGGATAGGTCGTATGGACGTGTTCGACGGTGCGCAGCATCTTGGGCGGTTTGCCCAGCAAAACATCCATCGGCATGTCGACCGGATTATTTCCCATCGCAGGATCGATGACCTTCAGTTGACGCTCTTCGGTGGCGACACCGACCGCGGCAAACGGGCAGCGCTCACGCTCGCACAGTGCGGCAAACAGCGCCAGGCTTTCCGGTGCGATGGCGAGCACATAACGCTCCTGCGATTCGTTCGACCAGATTTCTTTTGGCGCCATGCCGGATTCTTCCAGCGGCACTTTGCGCAGGTCGAAAATCGCACCGCGTTTGGCGTCATTGGTAATTTCAGGGAAAGCGTTCGAGAGGCCGCCGGCGCCCACGTCGTGGATCGAGATGATCGGGTTGTGGTCCGCCATCTGCCAGCACGCGTTGATGACTTCCTGCGCGCGCCGCTCCATTTCCGGGTTGCCGCGCTGGACCGAGTCGAAATCGAGATCGGCCGTGTTGGTGCCGGTCGCCATCGACGAGGCGGCGCTGCCGCCCATCCCGATGCGCATGCCCGGGCCGCCCAGTTGCACCAGCAGGCTGCCGACCGGGATGTCGTTCTTGTGCGTGTGCGCGTCATCGATATTGCCGATGCCGCCGGCAATCATGATCGGCTTGTGGTAGCCGTAAGCGGTGCCGCCGACGTTCTGTTCGTAGGTGCGGAAGTAGCCGGCCAGGACCGGGCGGCCGAATTCATTGCTGAACGCCGCGCCACCGAGCGGGCCGTCAGTCATGATTTGCAGCGGCGAGGCGATGCGGTCCGGCTTGCCGTAGGCGCCCGTGTCTGCGCGCGCGCCGGCCGGCGCCGTCACGCTGGCCGCGTTCTCCCACGCGCGCACGGCGCCCGGAATCATCAGGTTCGACACCGTAAAACCGGTCAGGCCGGCCTTCGGTTTCGAGCCGCGGCCGGTTGCGCCTTCATCGCGGATTTCGCCGCCGGCGCCGGTGGAGGCGCCCGGGAATGGGGAAATTGCGGTCGGGTGGTTGTGCGTCTCGACCTTCATCAGCGTGTGCGTCAGGGTGCGGTCGACACCGTATTCATGCGTGTCACCGCGCGGGAAGAAACGTGTGACTTCAGCGCCGGCCATGATCGACGAATTGTCGCTGTAGGCGACGATGGTCCCCTGCGGGTGCAGTTCGTGGGTGTTCTTGATCATCTTGAACAGGCTGCGTTCCTGCGCCACGCCATCGATGATCCAGTCGGCGTTGAAGATCTTGTGGCGGCAATGCTCGCTGTTCGCCTGGGCGAACATCATCAGTTCGACGTCGGTCGGATTGCGCGCGGCGCGCGTGAACGCGGCGTCGAGGTAATCGATCTCGTCGTCGGACATGGCCAGACCAAGTTCCGTGTTGGCCTCGACCAGCGCCGCGCGGCCACGCGCCAGCACATCGATTGATTCGAGCGGGCGCGCCTCGAGTTCGGAGAACAGCAGTGAGGCCTGGTCGGCGCTGCGCAGCACACTTTCGGTCATGCGGTCGTGCAGCAGCGCGGCCACGGCGGCCGTGTCGTCTTCGTTCAACGACTTGGTACCGAAACCGAGCAGGCCTTTTTTCAGCGTGACCGTGAACGCCACGCCGCGCTCGATGCGGTGGATGTGGCCCATGCCGCAGTTACGCGCGATGTCGGTCGCTTTCGAGGCCCACGGCGAGATCGTGCCCAGACGCGGGATGACGAAGAATTCCTCGACGGCGCCCTCGCCCGCGGCTGGCGCGAACGGCTCGCCGTAGGTCAGCAACGCATCGAGGCGTGCGGTGTCGTCAAGCGTCAACGGCGCGGCCGTATCGATGAAGTGATAGAAGCGGGCCTGGACTGCGACGATCGCCGGAGCGACGGATTGCAGCTGGTTCAGGAGGCGTTGCGAACGGAATACGGAGAGGGCGTTGGAACCCGGCAGAATCAACATGGCATGAAGGAGATTTGAGCAGCGAGGCTGCGGGTGGAAACAGGCCGGTATTATACCCTGCCCAAGGGCATCGCAGCGACCCTTGTCTCGGCAGCTGCAGGCGCTTGCCCCGGCGCGGCCAAACCGCTATTGTATGGACTGAGCATGGGCTTGGATTGAACGCTGCGGCGCCAGGGTTGGAAGATGAAAGATACGATACAAGAAAACAGCCACTTGTCGGTGCTGGTCGTCGACCCCAATCCGGGCATGCGCGGCAACCTGCAGAACATGCTCGGCCAGCTCGGCATCAGCAAGATCGAGTTCGCGGTCAGCGCCGGCACCGCCATCCGGGCGCTGGGCCGGCGCCATGTCGACATCATCCTGTGCGAGTACGACCTGGGCCTCGATACTGGACAGGACGGCCAGCAGCTGCTGGAAGACTTGCGCCACCACCAGCTGATCGGCCCGGCCGCGATCTTCATCATGCTCACCTCGGAAGGCGTCGAGAGCCGCGTCGTCAGCGCCGCCGAACTGACGCCCACCGATTACGTATTAAAACCGTTCACGATGGATGACCTGGGCAGCCGCCTCACGCGCGCGCTTGACCGGCGCGCCGCCATGCTGCCGGCCTGGCAGCTGCTGGAGCAGTCGAAATTGCGCGATGCGATCCGCTTCTGCAGCGAGGAAGAACAGCACCCCCGCTTCGCCGCCGACTTCGCGCGCCTGCGCGCCGAACTGCACGTGCGCCTGGACGAACTGGCCGAAGCACAGGGCGTGTACGCTTCAATCGTGGCCGACAAGCCGCTCGGCTGGGCAGTGCTGGGCCTGGCGCGCGTGCTGTTTGCGCTCGGCCGCGCCGAAGATGCGCGCACCACCCTTGAGCGCCTTCTCGGCGCCAACCCGCGCCTGATGGTGGCCTACGATTTGCTGGCGCGCTGTCACGAGGCGCTGGGCGACATGGCGCAGGCACAAAAAGTACTGGAAGACGCGGTGCTGCGCTCGCCCCACGTGGTGCGGCGCCTGCGCAAACTGGGCGAAGTCGCCTACGAGGCCGGCGACCTGGGCGCCGCCGAAAAATCGTTCCGGCAGGTGGTGGCGAAAGCACGCTACTCCGAATTCCGCGACCCGGAAGACCATGTGAAACTGGTCAAAACGCTGGTGGCCAGGGGCGACACGCTGCAGGCCGGCAGCGTGATCCGCGACCTGGAAAAATCGCTGCGCGCCAGTGCCACGGTCGATGCCTGCAAGGCCGTGTCGACGGCACTGCTGCACGAGGCGGCCGGCAATACGGTGGCCGCGGTCACCGAACTGCAGGCGGCAGTGACGAATGTGCGCGCCGGCTCCGGCATTTCCGGCAGTCTGCGCATGGACCTGGCGCGCAGCTGCCTGGCGCACCAGATGGACGATGAAGCGTCGGAGGTGATGCTTGGGGCGATGGCGGGCAGCGCCGGGATCAATGCCGTCACCCAGCAGCAGGCACTGAACGTGTTTGTGCGCGCCGGTCGCGAAGATCTCGCCAGGGGCATCGGCGCGCAGTTGAAGGCGCAGGCGCAGATCCTGCTCGGCGTGGCCGACGAGAAGCGCAAGATGGGCGACGTGCGCGGGGCCGTGCTCACCCTCCAGGAAGCGCTGCAGATCGCGCCGGGCAATGTGCAGGTAATGGTGGCACTGGCTGGCGGCACGCTGCGCCAAATCCTTGAGCTGGGCTGGGATCACCAGCTGGCCGAACAGTGCGCCACGCTGCTGGCGAAGATCGGCGCGCTCGACGACGCGCATCCGCGCCTGCTGGCCCTGCAGGAAGAGTTCCTGGTGGCCAAGCGCAAGTACGGGATTGCGGTCTAGCTGTAGCGGCTCGCGTTTGAAACGGGCCATGCTCGCATGCGACGCGTTTTCCGGCTCAGATCAAGTGCAAATGACGGATGGCGCGTGGTGGCGATAGCGGAAAATATGTTCGCCATCCTTGGCGCCCGCTTGCATCCTAAGGCAGCGTGCTTGGGCTAACTGCAGATGAAATTACGCCTGGGCCGACAGGCAGCTGTCGACCCATTGCGGACGTTCGACCTTTCTAATTGAGTGTCTGGTAATGCGCGCTGTCGCATGCTTCCATACTGATGAGACAGGACAACAGGCCGGCGAAGAAGATGGTCATCTCAACGCGCTTGACCTGCTTCTTCAGCGCCGACTTGCTCGGGCATCAACCCAGTCTCTGAGCCACCGTCTCCACAGTCGGCAAACCGCCAGACAAAAGAACCGGATTGCTTCTCTATTCAAATCACAACATCATACTCAAGGGTATCGACCACTTTTTCGTCGATGGAGACTTCGACCCGGTAGTGACCTGGGTCAAAATCTCCCGCTGGCAACCTCCAGAACAAGCGAAACGGACTCTTCGCGAATTTCATGTCCTGCTTGCGGATCGCCACAACCTTTCCGTCCATATACCACGTCCAGTTGACCGCATGACGGCCAGCGTCGGAGGTAAGTGGTTCCCATTTCGCGTGAGTTATCACAACTAATGAATCGCGCTGCTTAATTTTCTTCATCGGGGTTTCTTCAAAGGCGTAGCCACCGCGCGCGCTCGTAACCATGCCATTGGTGAAGACCATTTGGTCAACACCGATGGTAGAACAACCCTGTAGCAAACCGATTAAGCTTAAGCCAGTCAATATTTTCTTCAACATATCGTTATCATTCCCAAGGTTATAAAAATTAAGAAGAGCGTTATATAATTTCATAGTTACGTTATCAAAATACAGTTTTTACACTTTATTTTGTTTAGCATATTCGATGCATGAACACACCGATATTATGTGTATACAATGAAAGACAGTTGCAGGTCAATGCAAAGACATGAGGTTTCGACGAAATTGATCTAGCAACATCGCAACAATGTAAGAGTTCTAGCGTGCATCTCGTCGAAGGCCGCCAAGGGCAGCGGCGCCAGTTAAGGATCAGCCGATCAATGGCCTATCAGATGCATCGGAAGCAAGACCCATCCGAAAAGCAATGCGAGACAAAATCGGGCGACGAACTTGCTTTTTACTAAGGTAATAATTTTGTAGAACTCCAGTGCGAAGAGAACTATTAACACTGTCGTCAGCATTCTTAAGGCGAGCAAAACCAACAGGCCTGCCCACGCTAGGGCACGGTTAAAACCAATAGCGATATTCTCCGCACGCAAAGCTGGTCCGAGCCAAAACCATTCACTCGCAGGGACAAGGAGGAAAAGCACGACTTGTCGCGAAAGGACAGAAGTTGAGGTATACCAAAGTACGATTGTATTAAGCACGTAAAAGTCTCTGAGGGTTTTTACATAGTCGCACAGAGAGTGATGATAACCACATCAACGATTTACGCTATCAACTTGAAGATTTCTCTAACTTTGACGAAGGAACAACAAGCGTCGCAAGCCATAGCAGAAATGAGAAAAATCGCCAGAGTCCCATGAAACAAAAGAAATACACGGCAAATTGCGCGATGCCGGTAGTTGGCCAGAAGCCTGCACTTTTCATCAATGCGATCGTGCAAAAAACGCCCGCACCGGTCGCTACAGCATTCATCCACACTTGTTTTTGAAAAATTTTCATGGAGCATTAATTCTGTCTAAAAGTTGCGTTATGAAATCCTGAAGAGATTTCTTTCCGAACGATACCAACATCTAGTTACGGCTGTGTGACTGCTTTTGGCCGAAATCCGCCAGTCGCTGCCAGGCCGGCTTTTCACCGGCAGTTGACCGCTGACCGAGGCCAGCGGCGGCACGCCCCTACGCCTCGGTTTGCTCAGTTATCTCAAGTGCATCATCGACTTCGATTCCGAGGTATCGTACTGTACTTTCCAACTTGGTATGTCCCAAAAGCAGCTGAACCGCACGAAGATTCTTGGTCCTTCGATAGATCAGCGTCGCTTTCGTTCGGCGCATCGTATGTGTGCCATAGGCCACCACATCAAGTCCAATCGAAGCCACCTATCGCCTGACGATACGCGCATACTGTCGCGTTGACAAATGTGGTGATTCCGCAACCCTGCTCGGAAAGAGAAACGCATTGCTTGAAAGCTTGGCGTGATCAATCCAGGCTAGCGAAGCCTGCCTTGTTATGTCAGTAACTTCAAACTGAACTGGGCGATGCGTTTTACGTTGCATCACGATCGCACGGTGCATGATGCTACGCCCCTGTGCGATGTCGCTAACTTTCAAACTCAGTAAGTCACAGCCGCGGAGCTTACTATCGATGGCAAGATTGAACAGGGCCAGGTCCCTGACTTTTTCCGTCGGCTGGAGGCGGATTCGGATTGCCCATATCTCCTTCAACTTCAACGGTGTCTTTTGGCCGACCAGTTTGCCCTTGTTCCAGGCCGCTTGATGAAGCGGCATCTGCGCGTTCGGTTTCATGAGGTTCTCCTTTTGAATCGGACCTCATTCTTACGTACTCATCGTGTAGTGACGAACGGCAGCACCCGACCCATTCCGGACGTTCGCCATCAAGTATGTAGCTCAGACGCGGTTACTCGAGCTTCAGTAACCCGCGAACCATATTAATCTTTGCAATATCGTGGTTGTATGGCGCGAACTGCTTCCAGCGCGTGAGCAACTCAAGCCATTCGGTCAGAAATTCTTTGTTAGCCCGTAGGCCTGACTTCTCAGCGGCCCAGCGCACGTCGTATTCAGAAAGCGCAGCGCGCAGCTGATTCGACTCCGACCAGCACGTAGCGCAGAATTTTCGCCGCTGATCGATGCTGGCTTTTTTGATTTCGAAGGTGTACTTCTGGTCTAGGGCAGTAAATGTACAGGCCGCGCTGCACCGCCAGCACTTGAATGGTTTATCAACATATTCGCGCTTGTAATGGTAGGCGATTGAATGCTTGCTCTGCTCAGACCATTGCTCCGGGTCGGCAGCGACAGAGCTTTGCTGATCCTTCTGGGCGCGTTTGGTCATGGTCGGATTTTATGTGGTAGCGGCAGTCCATTTGGCATGCCCGGAGTTGCGCCGTCAGTGGTCGTCGATGACAGGCCGCTTGTGGCCGAAATCGGTCTGTCAGAGCAGGATAGCAGCTTGCTAAGCGAAAAGTAATTACATTGTCACGACAGGCCGGTGCCGACCCAAACCGGACGGTCAACTCGGCGGCATTTCCATAGATGTTGCTCTGCTAATCGCCAAAGCTACACCGAAGATTTGGATAATGTCTTGATGAAATTATGCCGATCCTTCCCTTTCACCCGAAGTAAAAAGTTGCCGGTTAGCCGAAGCCCTCACAACTCGCTTGAGACGGCGTGCTTTTTCAAAAAACCGTTTTCCCTTTCTTCGGTTTCTAAGAACAGCGTCAAGGAACCACGCCAGATCCTCATAGGCCTCAATGTTGAACGGATCGATTTTTATCGCCATTCGATAACAGCGTACTGGTTCCTTGAGGGGGGCGGCAGTTTCAAACTCAGCGAGTTCCAAAGGTTGCCTCGCATGACCCACAACTTGGCACATGTCGGATGTTCTTGAATTGCCGTTTTTGACAGCTGGACCGTTGCTTCGGTTTGCTCCGAATGGAATGAACGTCGTGGCTAACGGCGTTTCAACTCATCGATGTATTGGGCTTGTTCCATAAGGTTTCTGGTAAGCAGCTGCTGTTATCGGGTTGCGGACGATTGGTTGGATGGGCTATCGCGGAGGTCCAAGTTAGCAAGATGTTTGTTACTGCTTGTTATCATAGGCGACCTAGCAAGGGCCTGCTCCTGGCCTAACTCGGCCGTTCAGGTAATCATAGCAGGTTGCCAAGTTGGAAATCCAGCGGTGGACGTGACAGGCAGCTCCCGACCCATTGCGGACGTTCGCTCCAGGTCTTGCAGACATCGCCCCATAGTGATTGGAGGAGTACGGAGTCCTACTTCGCCTTCTTCACGCAGTTCAGCAAACTGTTCGTCCGAGACCCTGCTGGGCAGTCTGGAATCGCCATTCTTAGGGAACGGCATCGGCTTGACGGAACCCGAATTCAACGAGCGCCGTCCAGGTGCCACATCCCTTCAACACCCAGGATTGTGCAGTTTGTCCAATCAGGTTGCAGTTCAGCGCATTGGCGCTGAACTCTTATGTCATTGGAACAATAATTTGTCTTCACTAACCGAAAAATTAGACCATGGTCTCGTTTCTGAAAATGTCGATACTTTTTGCCTTGTTCTCTAGTCTATTTATCGCAACCCCTGCACTGGCTACCCCAACCGCCGTGCAGATCGACACGATCGCCGGACACCGACTCGAAACAATTACGATCAATCCTCCGGATGCAAAATTGTGCGTGGTGTTCGAAAATGGCTCGCGCGCGACGGTCGATTCTTGGACCGGGGTCATCGCCGCCTTGCCGCCAGAAGTCGCAGTCTATGCCTACAATCGGCCCGGTTACGGGAGCAGCGAGAAGACCGATACGCCACGTGACGGCATGACCATTGTTGAGGAACTCCGACGCGGTCTGCAGCAAAAGGGATTAAAGCCGCCCTACGTTCTGGTGGGCCATTCGCTTGGCGGCCTATATATGCAACTGTTCGCGCGACGCCACCCAGATGAGGTCGCTGGCATGGTACTAGTCGATGCCTTGTATCCGCGCGTGATCAAGAAACCGGAAAATTTCCCGTGGTGGACACGCGCCGTCAAGCAGGTGTTCTTTTCGGCGACAGTCAATGAGGAGATCAACCTGATTTACCAGACGGGCGAAGAGGTGGCCAAGCTGGCGTCCATCGACGACAAGCCGATCGTGCAGTTAATCAACCGGCCTACCGATCCGACCGCTGTAGCCGTTGACTTCGGCGTGTTCGACCACGATCCGAAAACGGTGGCCTATGTCAAAGCGCTCTATCCTAGCTCGAAGAAGATCTTCGTCAATTCCGATCACCAGATGCAGAAGCAGAGTCCGGTGGATGTGGCAGATGCGATAAAGACCGTGATCGCCTCCGCAGTGGCTCGGCGCTAGCGCGTAACGCTCACACCTGCCGCATCAATTCTTCGTATGCGGCGACGCAGACCTGTACAGGGCATGTTTAAGCGCCCGAATAAATTATGCAGAGCGCAAACTAAATTCGGAAACGAACGACCGGTTCTGGCCGAAACCGGCTGTTCGGACAAGTCTAGCATGTTGCCAATCTGAACTTGTTGCGATTTTTGCCGACCGGCCGCATACGACCCAGGCTGTGTAAAAACGTGAAGAAAATCTGAGAACAAAAAAATTCCGCCTCTCAGAACGGCCGCTACGCTGTTTTCCCGCAGTCAGGAAGGGTTGCCCTACCAATGGAAATTTCCGGTTTTTACGTTTTTACACAGCCTGGACCCACAGCGGACACCGAGCAATGGTGCCTAGTTCGCCACCTCTGCTGACGGAGTCAACATTTTCCCGCCTCACGCGCGCCGATGCGCGGTCATCTGTGCAGGCGCGTGCGATAAAGGTTGCTTTAAAATTTTCATTTGCACGCGCTGTTCTTCGCCACAGAATAGGCGAGTTCATACTGCTGTTGATACATGAGCAAAGCAAGATCGTCATCCGTACTGTACGGGCCATCCCCGAGCGACTTCACCTGGCTGGCTTGCTCCGCAAACTTGGCTTGAGCAAGCTTCAATTCCGCCCAATAGGTTGCACACCAGCCGTCCTTTTTGTCGAGCCTTGCTTCGAGCCGCGCGATTGCTTGATCCCAAAGGGCGTTGGACCGGCCATAGCAAGCCTTTAGGCCGCCATTGCTGGCGCACGCATTGACTTCGCACTTGAGTGCTTTGGTACACCGGTCTAATTCAGCGGAGACTTTGCGCGCCAGCTCCGCAGGAGGCTGCTGCGCAAGCGCGCACGACGAAAGACAGGCAAGGAGAAGAGCGATATATCGCGATGAGAATGGCATGCTGACCTGTTTTCAATTAGCCCCGTAACGCGCGGAGCAACATTATCAAAAAAACACATGATTCTAGTATGCCCGGCGACATGCCGCTTGCCCGCTACGCCGCCCGACCGATGGCCAAGCCGGTCCCGACGGTGCCTCAGCAGGACGCCACAAGATCGCTATGGTTGCTTCTGGCCCAGACTGTGTAAAAACGTGAGGAAAAACCGTGAACGAAAAAATCGGCCTCTCAAAACGCTCGCTAAGCGATTTTCTCAGGGTCCGGAAGGGTAACCCTACCCTTGAAAATTTCAAGTTTTTGCGTTTTTACACAGCCTGGGTCGAATCCGGCCGTTTGGTTAAGCATAGCAAGTTGCCGAATTGGAAAAGCAGAACCGGTACGACTCGCAGGAAACCAATCAAACCGCCAGTTGCTGCAAGGTATAGTAGGCCGTCCAGCGACGGAGGACAATAATGGCACAGTTGTTAGGCAACGTCACCCAAGGGCGTTTTAGCCCGTTTGATCGAACAGTTCAATCGAAGACATGTGAGTTTGATGCTACATTTCTTATTGGTCTTTGGACCGAACCACTGACTCAGTGAGCCGATATAGTGACGCTATCACTGCTGGGCGGAAAAGGGGCGCAAATGCATGACCGTTTCCTGACATCCCTATTGGCTGAGCGAACAAAAACGTTGGGTAGCGGAAAAACATGTGTTAAGGATGATTCTCTACCGGGTCTACAGGATGTTCGCGACTGCGTTGTTCAGTTGGTGGGGCAATATTCTGAAAGTGTACTTTGGGAAGTTTCAAGGCGAAGCTGCATCGCGCCAGACTCTGTTAATAAGTCATTTTCCCAAAAATATTTTATGTGGGTACAACCCACCACTTACCCCGCAACTAGTGATAAACCGTGGTTAGTCCCAATCGAGGAAGCGATTACCGCTTATCTTAAAATGCTCGGCGAACTAATTGGCCAAGGGTTAATTGAACACCAGTTGCGAAACTGTATCGGAGTATAACTGCAGCGGCTTGCGTTTTTAAACGAACATGTTCGCACTGGACGGCAGCGTGCTCGTGCGAACTGCAAATGAGTTTAGGTGTCAAGACCCGCTTGGTTATAGACGCATTTAACGAATAATTCTGGCTTTTTATCGTGCCAGTTTTTCAGTGCCTGGACAGGCGTTTGGTGATCGAGAGCGCGCT
>NZ_JAQQPS010000021.1:0-109331 GCF_036688685.1 Massilia sp. S19_KUP03_FR1
CGGCCTGGGTGCATGCCCCCCATCCGCGCCGGCTGCGCCATGCCCCGGCCGGCTCGCTGCCACGCTGGCTGGCGCGCTATGTGTACTCGCTGCGTGCGCGCCTGGCGCCGGCGCTCGCCACCACGCCGGCGCTGGTCGGGCGCGCGTTCACCGGCGCCGCCGCGCAGCTGTGGGTGTCGGAAGGCGAGATGGTGCTGGTGACGCCGCTCGACGGGCATCCGCTCGTGTGGCGGCTCGCCGGACTGGACCGCGATCCGGGGCCGCTGCCCGGCACGGGGCGCAGCCTGCGCCTGGTGTTCGATTGACAGGCGCATCATGAAACGCGAATACGTCGACCCCGACCAGGCCAGCACGGCCACCCTGCCGGCGCCAAGCGGTGACGCCTTTCGGGCGCTGCTGCTGGCCGCCGCCTGGCGGGTGACGGCAACGCTGACCGGGCGCCTGGGCGAAGACCTCGTCGCCGAGCGCTTCCCGTTTTTGCTCGACTACGCCAGCGCGCTGGAATCGGCCGAACAGGTGCTGCACCTGCCATTGCAGCGCCTGGCGCAAGCGGCCGAACTGTCGGCCAGCGCAGTCGAAATCTGGATGCTCAATGGCTTGATCGAAGAAGACGCCCGCTTCGGTCCGGTCTACCAGGCGCTCGATCCGGAGGATGGCGCGCGCCGTCCCGGCATGGCGCTGATGCAGTCCTGGTGGGGCACGCTGCCGCGCGAAGGACTGCGTCCGGCCCTGCGCGCACTGCTCGCATGCGGCCTGCTGCGGCCTTGCCAGCCCGGCGCCACGCGCGCCGACAGCAGCTACGAAGTGGAAGACAATTGCTGGTCTGCCGTGCGCGGCGAGGCCCCGGCGCAGCCGGTTCCCGGCGTGGTTCTGCGCGAGCTCGATGCCATGCCCGCACTGGCGGATCTCACGCTCGACGATGCAACGCGCGCGACGCTCGCTGCCTTGGGACGCCTGGACGCCGATGCCCCGCTGGCGCCGCTGCACTACGCCACTGTCATGGCGCGCGGCGCCGAACACAATGGCCGCACCAGTGTGCTGGCCGCGCTGGCCAGAGCCGAAGGGCGGCGCGCGTTGATCATCGACTGGCCGCCGATTAATGCCGCTGCCGAGCCGCCGTGGCTGGGCGCGTTCGCTACGCTGGCCTGGGCGCGCCCGATCCTGCGCCTGCGCGCCAGCCCGGGCGAGCGCCTGCGCCTCCCAAGGCTGGCCGGCTACGAGGGCTGGATCGGCATTGTCTGTGGCAGCGACGATGCGATCGACGACCTGCCGGCACCAAGCCTGGTGCTACGCCTGCCGCTGCCCGATGCCACCTTGCGCGCGGCCCTGATCGCGCGCCATGGCGGGCCGGCGCTGGCCATGCACGCCGCTGACGTGGCGGCGCGGCTGCACCTGTCGACCGGTTTCCTGGTGAGCGCGCTGCGCACCATGGTGGTGCCAGCCGATGCCGGCTGTGGCGCACTGGCGGCCGGCCTGCGCGAGGTGGCGCTGGCCGGCGGCGCCGGTGAACTGGACAACCTGGCGCGCCGGCTGGGCACCGGCGGCGCCGAGCGCGAGGGGCTGGTGCAGGACGCCGAACTGGCGCGCGACCTCGACACGCTGGCAGCGCGCTGCGCCCAGCGCGACCACCTGCGCGCAACCCTGCCCGGCCCGTTCGCAGCGCGCCTGAACGCAGGCGTGCGCGCGCTGTTCGCCGGGCCATCCGGCACCGGCAAGACGCTGGCCGCCCAGGTGCTTGCCGCACGCCTGGGCGTGCCGCTGTACCGGCTCGACCTGGCGTCGGTGGTGAGCAAATACATCGGCGAAACCGAGCGCAACCTCGATCGCGTGCTGGCCGCCGCCGAGGCGCTCGATACCATGTTGCTGCTCGATGAGGGCGACGCCCTGCTCGCGCGCCGCACCGACGTGGGCAACGCACACGACCGCTATGCCAACCTGGAAACCAACTTCCTGCTGCAACGCCTGGAAACCCACCGTGGCCTGGTGCTGGTGACCACCAACGCCCTCGAACGCATCGACCCCGCTTTCCTGCGCCGCTTCGACCTGCTGGTGCATTTCCATGCGCCCGAACTGCAGCAGCGGCTGGCACTCTGGCGCGCCCACCTGCCGCCTGATCACACGGTGCCCGACGCCGCGCTCGCACGGATCGCCGAATCCTGCCTGCTGACCGGCGGGCAGGTACGCAACGTGGTCCTCGATACGGCGTCGGCGGCGCTGGTGCAGTCAGGCCACGTGACCGAAGCGCTGCTGATGGCCGCGCTGCGGCGCGAGTACCGGCGCGGCGACGCCCTGTTCCCGCTGGGGCGCTGAGGCCATGTGCGCCCTCGCCGTTCGCGCCACGCCGCGCCGGGTCGCCAGGCCCAAGTCCGATCCACGCTATCTGGCCGTCACCGACCAGGTCAAGGCCGGCGCGACCAGACTGAAACAGCACGCGCCGCCAGCCAAAAAGGCGCGCGAAGCGTCGCACTCGGCCAAAGCGCCGGCCAACGAGCGCGTCGCCGCGGCCAAGGCCAAAGCAGTCGATGAGGTGAAAGCGGCGCCGACGCCCAGGCCGCAGCCGCAATCATTCAAGGCCCAGTTGCGCGCCGAGATCGACAAGGCGATGCCGAAGACCCTCGGCGACACCGAAAAATTCATGGATGGCGGCGTTGCCAGCACGATGAAACGCGCGCTCGGCGGCGGCGTCGACCAGCAAACGCATGACGCCAGCGGTCCCCTGGAGACGGCGACAAAAAAAGCACCCGACAGCGGTGCCGTGCCGGCCCAGCCCTCGACCACCCTGCCCGCCGAACCCACGCCACTGGCGCCCCCGGTCGCTGGCGCCAGCGCCATGCCGGCGCCGGCAAGCGCCGCCGACGTGACGCTCGACCAATCGAAAAAAGACACGGCGCAGGCGCTGGACGACGAAAAAATCAAGCCCGACACGCTGCAAAAGGCCAACGATCCACGTTTCTCGGCGGTGGCGGGCGCGCAGGCGCAGGTCGCGGCCCAGGCCGACAAGGGGCCGCCCGGCTTTCGGGCCAACGAGGCGGCGCTACTGGCCGGCGCGCGCGCAAAGGCAGGATCGAGTAGCAAACAAGGCACCTTGCTGCTGGCCGGGACGCGCGGCGCCGGCAATGCCAAAGTAATGACGCGCCAGCAGCAGCAGGCCGCCAGGGAAGAAGCCGAGCGCAAAAAGGTCGCCGCCGACATCGAAGCCATCTACAGCGACACCAGGGCCAAAGTGGAAGGCAACCTTGGCAAGCTCGACGCGGAGGTATCGGCACTGTTCGATCCCGGCATCGCGGCGGCCCTGGCGGCGATGAAAACGTGGGTCGACGACAAACTCTTTAACTACAAGCTGGAACGCTACCTGTCGATTCCACTGGTCGGTCTGGCGCGCTGGGTTGCCGACCAGGTGCTTGGCCTGCCGCCCGAGGTGAATGCCTTTTATGTGCAGGGACGGCTGGTGTTCCAGGCCGCGATGGACCGGCTCATCGACCGTGTCGCCGACCTGGTCGAGACGCGGCTGGCGCAGGCCAAGGCCGATATCGCCGGCGGCCAGAAACGGATCAGCGCCTACGTCGCGCAGCTGCCGGCCGGCCTGAAGGCGGCCGGCGAGGCGGCCGAAAGCGCCGTGGCCGATCGGTTTGCCGAGCTGGCAGCGAGCATCGACGAAAAAAAGGACGCGCTGGCGTCGGCGCTGGCCTCGCAATACAAGGATGCGTTCGACAAGGCCGACGAATCGCTCAAGCAGATGCAGGACGAAAACAAGAGCCTGCTCCAGCAGTTTGCCGAGAAGCTGGGCGAAATCGTCAAGGCGATGATGGCGTTCAAGGCGCAACTGCTCGGACTCATCAAAAAGGGGCAGGAAACCATCCAGCTCATCCTCGACGATCCGATCGGCTTCCTGGGCAACCTGCTCGCTGCGGTCAAGGGCGGCTTCAACGCGTTTGTGGGCAATATCTGGACGCACCTGCAGGCCGGCTTCATCAAATGGCTGTTCGCCTCGCTGGCATCGGCCGGCATCGCCCTGCCGGCCGACCTGACCCTGCCGAGCATTCTGAAACTCGTGCTGGGGGTGCTGGGGATCACGTACGAGAAAATGCGCGCCAAGGCCGTCAAGCTGATCGGCGAGCGCGCGGTAGGTGTGATCGAGAAGGTGGCGGAATACGTCAAGGCCCTGATCGAAGGCGGTGTGGCCAAACTGTGGGAACTGGTCAAGGAAGACCTGGCCAACCTGAAGGACATGGTCATCGGCGCCATCCAGGACTGGCTGATCGAAACCGTCATCAAGCAGGCGGTGGCGAAGGTGGTCTCGATGTTCAATCCGGCCGGCGCCATCGTGCAGGCGGTCATCGCGATCTACAACGTGGTGATGTTCGTCATCGAAAAAGCGCAGCAGATCATGACGCTGGTCGAGGCGGTGGTCAATTCCGTGCATGCGATTGCCACCGGCGCGATCGGCGGCGCCATCAGCTGGATCGAGAAGGCGCTGGCCAGCGCAATTCCCGTCGTGATCGGCTTCCTGGCCCGGCTGATCGGCCTGGGCGGCATCAGCGACAAGATCAAAAAATTCATCGAGAAGGTGCAGGCCAGGGTCGACAAGGCGATCGACAAGGCCATCGCGAAGGTGGTCGCGATGGTCAAGAAGCTGTTTGGCAAGCTCAAGGCTGGGGCGGAAAAGCTCGTCGAATGGTGGAAGAAGAAGCTGCCCTTCAAAGGTGGCGGTGAAAGCCACACGCTGCAATTCGACGGCAGCGAAGATAGCGCGCGCCTGGCCGTTCACAGCGGCACGCCGCAAAAGCCAGGTCGCTTTGTCCAGCGCTTCGTGTCGATGAAAGGTACCGCGGCCAACATCACCAGGGTCCGAGAACTCGAGGCTGAAATCAGCGCGATCCAGAAGGCGCTGTTCGATAACAAGAAAGACAAGCAGCGGGTGGCGGACTTGTCAAAGGAACTCAACCCCAAGCTCGACCAGATGACAGCTATTCTGACGAGCCTGCTCGTCACTGGCGCTGAGGTCGGCAGCAAGGATAACCCGGTGTTGATCGACTATCCGAAACGCAAAGCTTCCAGCTATGTAACGTTGTACATCGGCCCACCTGTTCCCGATGGCGTCACGATCCAGCAGACAGTCCTGGCAGCGCTTGCTGCCAAAAAGCATGAAGTTGCCAAGGAGGAGCTGACCGCCAAGTTGGGAAAAGAAGTGGTTGGCGACTGGAACGGTGAGGTCAAGGTCTATCCTCCAACCAGCAGGAAAACGCTCGATGGCGAAAAGGTTGGACTGTCGAGCCAGTTCGCGTCGCTGGCCACTGGCGTGTTGCTCACCTACGACGGAAAGGAGAGTACCGGTGGTGGCGGCCTGATCAACAAAAAGTTCGCACGGTACGGCTTCTCGCCAACGGGTGACAAACTCGACGGCGACCATGTCCTGGAACGCCAGCTTGGCGGACCAGACCGCCTGGATAATCTCTGGCCCTTGGCAAGTGGAGAAAACCGCAGCAGCGGCGCGAAAGTGAAGAGCCTGAAGGTAAAAATCGGCGAAGAAGAAAAAAAAGTACACCAGGTGCGGGAAGAAGCCAAGAAACCCATTTATTTGCTGGTCAGAAGCACAAGAGGGTGACAGAGCATGCCTGGCAATGCACGCAGCGTGCCGGGCCAGAAGCACGCTAGCGCCGCAGCCGCACCGGTACCGGCTGCGTCAGCCCGTCAACGTAAAAATCGAAGAAGCGGCGATTGTCGAAGCGCTCGACGATCCATGCCGGCTGCAGGCCGGGGCGCGCGCTCGCCCACGCGCGCGCGCGGCCATTCTCCGGCCCCACCGCCGTCTCGACGTCGACCCACCGGCGCACCGCGCGGGTGGCGTAGGCCGGGTCGAGCAGGTAAGCGAGCGTCAGGGTGTCCCACACGTCGGTGCTGTAGGCCGGGTTGGTTTCGAAGCCGTTTTTGCCGTCATAGCCATAACCGTTGAGTTGCCCGAACAGGCGAGCGATGATGCCCTCCTTCGCCTCACCGTACACGACGCGGTCGTAGACGGCCTTGTCGAGCTTGACGGTATCGGTCACGTCGAGCGGGAAAATCACGTGCCGCAGCGGCAGCCGCAACACGGTACGGGCCGCCTCGGGATCGAACCACCAGTTAAATTCGGCGCGCGCCGAGGTGTTGCCCGGCACCTCGAAGGCGCCGCCCATGTAGATGATTTCCTTGATCAGGGGGACGATGTCCGGATGGCGCCGCACGGCCAAGGCGATGTTCGTCAGCGGCCCGATGGCGAGGATGGTGACCTCACCCGGATGGCGGCGCACCGTGGCGGCGAGGAAGTCGGGCGCGCTTTGCGGGCGCACCGAGGTGCGGGTTGCAAACCCGTCCGGCGGCGCCACCAGGTCCGCGTCGACCAGCGGTTCCGGGCGGCGCCAGGCGCCCAGGTAGCCGTCGCCGCCCGGATACAGGCGCTGCTCTTCCAGGACGGTCGCCAGGTCGTGCGACAGGGGGCGGTTGGCGCCCGCATACACACCCACGTCGCGCTCGATACCGAGCCGCTCCACCGCTTTCAAGGCCTCCGCCACTTCCTGGCGCAGCCACTGGTTGCCCGATACCACGGTCAAGCCCAGCAGTTCGATGCGGCCGCGCGCATGCAGCTGCGCGGCGATGGCCAGCAGCTGGCCGTCGTCGTTGAGCGTGCCGAAGTCGCTGTCGATGATCACCCTGGGCGTTGCGGCCTGGCCGGTCCCGATCAGCGCGATCGCGCACGTCACGGCCATGAAAAGATTGCGCATCACTGTCTCCCAACCATCGAATCAGTTCAGTCGAATACGGCGCGGCAGACTGCCTCGCACTTGGCCAGGTCGAAGCGGTTGTCGGTGCGCACGCCGGACTCCATGTCGATCCAGTAGGCCGCACCCGGCGCCACCGGCAGCGCAGCGAGCGTCGCGCGCACCGTGGCGGGATTGAGGCCGCCGGAGTAACCGCAAAACAGCTGTTCCGCATCGATGGCCGGCCACGCGGCAGGCCGCACACCGGTGCCGAACGAGACGTCGTACAGCCAGTCGACGCGGCCGTCACGCGGAAAGTCGCCCTGGCACTGCAGCGCCACGCGCACGCCATGGCTGGCGCCGAAACGCGCGCCGTGCGCAATGTCACGCGCGCTGCTGCCGGCCCGTCCGTGGTTGACCTGCACCCGCGCAAAACCGGCCAGGTCGACTGTGACCGCCGCCCCTTCGACCACGGCCCGGGCGGCCTGGCCGCACAAGTGGGCGGACAGACGCAGCGGCGCGGCCTGCAGCACGCGCCGCACCTGCGCGCCGGGAAACAGGGGCGCGCCTTCCTGCGCCTGGTCGACCAGCACGCCCCATTCGATCGGATAGCGGGCCGACAGATCGAGCATGCCAGGCAGCAGGTCGGCACGGTCGATGCCGGTGAACGTAATATATTGTGGTGCCGTATAGAAATTGGTCATGATCAGTGTTATATTTATTGGTACGTACCAACACTACCTGAAAAAGCCGGAATAGCCAATTTTTATTTTTGTATCAATACGCTTTTACCTGGCCTGGCAGGATGTCAGGCACGTCACTTTGGTACATACCAGCTCTCATCAATCCCTACTCACTTAATGCAGGAGCAAGTCGATGGACGCAGCATTGAACTTCCCGGCCCAGCGCCGCTACGACCTGCTGGCGTTTGGCGACCCCACCCTCGACTTGCTGTTTACAGTGACGCGCGCGCCGGCGGCCGACCAGAAAGTGCTGGGGCGGCGCCTGCCGCCGGCGGCCGGCGGCACGGTCGCCAATGTCGCCTGCGCCGCGGCCCTGCTGGACCGGCCGACGCTGGCGTATGGCCGCGTGGCCGCTGACGGCGACGGCCAATTCCTGCGCCGCGCATACCAGCGTTTCGGCGTCGACACCGCCTGCCTGCGCGACGTCGACGGTGCCGTCTCGCCCACCGCGCTGGTGATGATCGAAGCATCCGGCGAGAAAGCCCTGGTGTATGCCCCCATGCCGGGCCCGCTGCTGGAGCGCGCGAGCTTTGCCGCCGCTGCGGCGCAATGCCGCATGGTGTACGCCATGCCGTATGACCTGGCTGAATTCGATGAGGTGCACGCGCTCGCGCGCGCCGCCGGCTGCGCGCTGGCCATCGATATCGAAGCGGCGATGGTGTCCGGCCCGGACCAGCTGCAATATCTGCTGGCCAGGTGCGACCTGGCCTTCATGAACGACACCACCTACCGCGCCATCATGGGCGCGCCGCCCGAGGCCGGCCAGCAGGCCGCCTTGCTGGCGCATGGTGCGCGCATGCTGGTGGTGAGCTGCGGCGCGCGCGGCGCCATGCTGGCGGCTCCCGGCCTGGCCCTGGCGCAAGCGGCCTTCGCCGCCGAGGTGGTCGACAGCACCGGCGCCGGCGACAGCTTCAATGGTGCCTTCCTGGCCGCCCTGCTCGAAGGTCAGGATAGCGCCGCCGCGCTGCGCTTCGCCTGTGCCGCCGGCAGCATCGCGGTCAGCGCCATGGGCGCGCGCGCGGCGCTGCCGACCCGGGTCAGAATTGCGGCGGTACTGGCGCATGCGTGACCTGACCCACGCACAGGACGGCGCACGCTGGAGCGCGCGCCTGGACAAGTTCTTCCAGCTCAGCGCGCGCGGCACCACGCCGGCGCGCGAGGTGCTGGCCGGCTGCACCACCTTCGCGGCCATGAGCTATATCGTCGTCGTCAATCCCGCCATCCTGGCCGGCGCCGGCATGGACCGCCATGGCCTGTTCCTGGCCACCATCGTGTCTGCCATGGCCGCCACGCTGGTGATGGCCTTGTGGGCCAACCTGCCGATTGCGCTGGCGCCCGGTATGGGCACCAACATCGTGTTCGCCCAGGTGGTGGTCGGCCAGATGGGCGTGCCGTGGCAGACCGGCCTGGCGATGGTGCTGCTCAACGCGCTGGTGTTCCTGGCGCTGTCGCTGACGCGCTGGCGCGCGCGCATCGTCGCCGCCTTTCCGGAACCGGTCAAAATCGGCATGCAGTGTTCGATCGGCGTGTTCATCGCGTGGCTTGGGCTGCGCAGCGGCGGCCTGCTGGTGGCCGATGGCGCCAGCCTGGTGGCGTTCTCCAGGCTGCACGACAGCGCGTCCTGGCTGACCCTGGGCGGAATCCTGCTCACCGCCATGCTGCTGGTGCGGCGCGTGCCCGGCGCTTTCCTGCTGACGATCTTGAGCGTGACGACGCTGGGACTATTTTGCCGCGGCGCGGACGGCGCGCCACTGACCGTGCTGCCCGGCGCCTGGTTCGGCGCGCCGGTGCTGTCCGGCGAACTGCTGTTCGCGCTCGACCTGCGCGGTTTCCTTGTGCATTTCATGCTGCTGTTGCCGGTCACGCTGTACTTCTTGCTGATCGAATTCTTTTCCGGCACCGCGACCATGTTCGGGGTGATCCGCAGCGCCGGCCTGCTCACGCCCGAGGGCGACCTGCCGCAGGCACGGGCGGCGTTCGCGGCGGACGCACTGGGCAGCGTGATCGGCGCCGTGGCCGGCACCTCCACCGTGACCGCCTACGTCGAATCGGTGGCGGGCGTGGAAGCGGGCGCGCGCACCGGCCTGTCTGGCCTGGCCGTGGTCGCCCTGTTCGGCCTGGCGCTGTTCTGCGCGCCGCTGCTCACTGCCATCCCTGCGTGCGCCACGGCGCCGGTGCTGGTGATGGTGGGGCTGTGCATGCTGGACGGCCTGCGCGAACTCGATACGTCCGCGCCGGAACACTATGTCCCGCCGCTGCTGATGTTGCTGGTAACGGCCTGCTGTGCCGACCTGATGGTGGCGCTGGCGCTCGGCTGCTTTGCCTACACCGTCATGCTGGCGGCGCGCCAGCGCTGGCCGGGCAGCATGGTAATGGGCCTGGACGCCGTCTTCGTGCTGTACCTGGCCTTGCGCGGCGCGCTTGGGTAAGCGCAGTCAGGACGCGCTGCCCTTGCTGATGCGCGACTTGTAGCGGTACGGCGGCGCGTACTTCATTTCGCAGTACTCGACCGGTTCGCGCCGGTCCGACAGCATCACCCGCTCGCACAACAGCAGCGGCGTGCCGGGCGCCACGCCCAGCAGCGCCGCATCGTCGGCCTGCGCCGCCACGGCGCCCACGCTCTCGAGACTCTCGGATGGCGTGATGCCGAACTTCTCGATCAGGATGCGGTACAGCGAGCCACCGCGCTCAAGCTCTTCCTGTTCCAGGTGGGCGCCGGCCGGCAGGCGCAGGAATGACTCCTGCAAGCCGATCGGCTTGCCATCGGTCAGGCGCACGCGCTTGATGCGCAGCAGCGGCTCGTCCGGCTGCATGTGCAGCAGGCTGGCCAGCGCCATGTTCGCCGCCACCGTCTCCATCAGCAGAATGGTCTGGCCCGGCACGCTGCCGCGCTTGATGGTGTCCGCTGTAAAACTGTCCAGGAAGCGCGACATCTGGCGCACCGCGGCGGGCGCGGCGAAGGTGCCGCGCCCGTGGTCGCTGTACAGCAAGCCCTGCTCCTCGAGCAGGCGAATGGCCTTGCGCACCGTGTCGCGGCTGACATGGTGCGTCAGCGCCAGCTCGCGCTCGCCCGGCATCGGCTCGCCCGCGCCGATTTTGCCGGCCTCCATCAGGTGTTTCAGCGTCTCCGCCAGTTGCTGGTACAGCGGCAGCGCAGCCTTGGGCGCTTCTTGGTCGTTGATTCGTGGTCGCATTCTGTTACCTGGTGATGAAAGCTGGAAGGAAATCGGGACTTTATTTTAGCGAAACGCCGGCAAGCTGCTGATTATGACACCATTGTGACAATGGTACGCACCAATTTTTCGCATTGCGCGTACTTTCTTATGGATAAAAATATGTTCTTTCATAGCACACAATTTATTTCTCATTGTTTACATTGTCAACTGGTACGAACCAATATAACATCCAGCTCACTGAAGGACGACTCGCGTTGCAGCGCGCAGCGGTCCTTGCGATTGACCGACTTACTTCACAGGAGAGCACTATGCAAGCGAAATTGGGAATGTTGGCAGCCGGGTCCATGGCCATGCTGCAATGGGGCACGGCGCAGGCGCAGCAAACAGCGGACGCGGCGCCGACCGTGGTACAGATCACCGGGCAGATTCTGGGCAAAGGCGAGGCGCGCGCCAACAGCGTGATCGACCAGGCCACCATTGCCGAGCAACCGGCTGGCCTCGACCCGCTGAAACTGCTGGCGCGCGTGCCTGGCATGCAGGCCACGTCGAGCGATGCACTGACCGGCAGCTTTTCGATGCGCCTGTCGATGCGCGGGTTTAACAAGGAGCAGATCGGCGTGTCCATCGACGGCATCCCGAACGGTTCGACCCTGTCGAATGGCGGCACGATGCCGAACCGCCTGCTCGATCCGGCCAACCTGGTGCGCGTGGACGTGTCGCAAACCGCGGGCGACCTGGGCACGCCGTCGAACCAGGCGCTGGGCGGCTACATCGACTTCAAGACGCGCGACCCGGCCAAAGAACGCGGTGGCGAACTCGAAGTGGCCGGCGGCAGCTTCGGCTACCGCCGCGCGTTTCTGCGCGTCGATACCGGCAAGTCGGCCGCCGGCACCAGCGCCTACCTCGATTACTCGAGCGAATACGTGCGCACCTGGCCCGGCGACGAAGCGGGCCGCAATACGCGCCGCCACGCCGACGTGCGCGTGCTGCAGGACCTGGGTGGCGGCTCCAGCCTGCGCGGCACCGTCAGCTACAACAAGTTCAGCGACAACGACTATGACGCGGTCGCCCTGCTGGCGGAGTCGGCCAAACTGTACAAGGCGACGTTTTACGGCAACCCGAATACCGACGGCCTGACCGACACCTGGACCGGCAATCCCGCCGTCGACCAGAATTACCGCGGCACGCGCGGCATCAACAGCGAAGACATCCTGGTCCACGTCGACTGGACCCAGCGCTTCGGCGAAACCGGCAAGCTGACGCTCAAGCCCTACTGGCACAACCAGGAAGGCAATGGCTGGTTTTATGTGCCCTACGTCCAGCTGCCGGCCAACGGCCTGGCCTACAGCACGGTCGCGCCGGGCGGTAAACCAGTCGCCACGGTGCAGGAGTGCTACCGCAACCAGTACCAGCGCGGCGCTAACGGCGCCCTGCTCCCGACCACCGCGGTCGCCATTCCAACCGGATCGAGCAGCGCCGCGCTGGCCGCGGCGGGTTGCCCGGCAGCGGCGCGCTATGCAATGAATCCGGTGACCCAATGGGGCGCGCGCGAGGCAAGCACGCGGCGCAGCGACAACAGCATCGACCGCCAGGGCACCGTGGGCGAAGTCTCCGCGGCGTTGGGCGAATTCCAGCGCATCCGCGTCGGCGGCTGGTTCGAGCGCACCACGCGCAACAAGGTGCGCAACTGGTTCGCCGCCACTGACCCAGGTGTGGGCGGCGCGTTCGACGAAAGCGCGCTGTATTCAGTCACCCAGGACCGCCATTATTCGTCGAACACGGCCATGGCCTATGTGCAGGACAAGGTCAGCCTGCTGGACGGCCGCCTGCAACTCGACCTCGGCGCGACTTACCAGCGCTTCCGCGAAGACTACGCTTCGCCGGTCGAATTTTCCGGCACGCGCGCCCTGCAGGTGAGCTCGAAACTGCTGCCAAAACTGGCCGCCCTGTACCGCATCGACGACGACTGGGAAGTGTTTGCCAGCGGCGCGAAAAACTTCAGCGCCATTCCCGATACCGTCTTCGAAGGCACCGCCGCGGTCGACGCCAAGGCCGGCATCAAGCCGGAGACCTCGGTCAACAAGGATGTCGGCGTGCGCTGGACCGGCAGCAACGGTTATGGCGCATCGCTGTCCGCCTATAAAATCGATTACCGCGACCGCATCTCGATCCAGAACGGCAACCCGAACGGCGACATTTTTTCGCGTGACGCCACCACCACGTTTGCCAACCAGGGCGGGATCAGCTCGCGTGGCGTCGAGGCCAGCCTGCGTGCCAGCGCCAGCCTGTACGAGCTGTATGCAAACTTCTCGTACAACGACGCCCATTACGTCGGCAATACCCCGGCCGAAGGCATCAAGTCGGGCGACCCGGTGCTGGGCGCACCGCGCCGCAGCGCTTTTGCCGAAGCCACCTGGAAGCCGGCCGCCAGCTGGCGTGTCAGCGCCAACCTGCATTATGTGGGTGAAGCGGCCGGCACCTACGGCGACGTGCCCAACACGGTCATCACGGGCGGTCCGGCGGTCTATCCGCGCCAGTACATGCCCGCGTACACGCTGACGGGATTGAATGTGACGTACAAACCGAGTGGCAGCCTGTTCGGATTTGGCAGCCGCACCGAGTTCGCTTTCAACGTCGACAACCTGTTCGACCGGCGCTACCTGGGCGGCGTCGGCACCGAACTGACCAGCTCCAACGCGCTGACCACGGGCCGCTATTTCCTCGGCAGCCCGCGCACGCTGTACGCGTCGATGCGCGTGAAGTTCTGATGCGTCTGCGGCCAGCCGGCCTGCTGCTGGCAGCCAGTCTGCTGGCGGCCTGCGCGGCACCACCCGGCCTGGGCGCCGGCGCGCGCCTGCGCTTCATCGGCGAGCAGCGCATCGCCCACCAGCAGCCGTTCCAGGGTACGCTGGTGGGCGGCTTGTCGGGCATCGACTACGATGCGCGGCGCGGCAGCTGGGTGATGGCCAGCGACGACCGCGCCGAACACGGCGCGGCGCGCTTTTATAGCGCCCACTTCGATCTCGACGCAACTGCGTTCCGGGCCGTCACATTTGACGCCGTGCATGCATTCATGCAACCGGATGGCAGCGCCTATCCGTCGCCCGCCAGCGCCAGGAAACCGGGCGATGCGGTGCCCGACATCGAAGCGATCCGGGTCGATCCGGACGATGGCAGCATCTGGTACACCAGCGAAGGAAACGGACCATACGGTATGGCGCCTTTTGTGCGCCAGGCGCACCCGGACGGCGCCTGGCGCACCAGCCTGCCGATGCCGGCCCGGTTCTGCCTCGACGCCAGCCAGGCGACGGGGCCGCGCAGCAACCTTAGCTTCGAGGGCCTGGCCTTCGCCCCGGACGGCCGCTCGCTGTGGCTGGCCATGGAAGCCCCCCTATTGCAGGATGGCGCGCTGGCCGACACCACCCACGGCGCCCTGACCCGCCTCAGCCAGTTCGACCGCACCGGCCAGATGCTGGCCCAATACGCGTATCCGCTCGACGCAGTGCAAGCTCTGGCGGCACCGGGGCGTTTCAGCGACAACGGCGTGGCCGATCTATTGATGATCGATGCGCACACGATGCTGGTGCTGGAACGCTCCGGCGTGCAGGATAGCACCGGCGTGTTCCGCTTTTATATACGGCTGTATATCGCGGATCTGGCGGGTGCGGACGACATTCGTGGGCGCGCCGCGCTGGCCGGCGCTGGGGTGCGGCCGATGCGCAAGCGCCTCCTGCTCAACCTCAACGCCAGCGGCCTGGAACGGGTCGACAACATCGAGGGCATGGCATGGGGACCGCTGCTGGCGCATGGCCGGCGCAGCCTGGTGCTGGTATCGGACGACAATTTCAGCGCCAGCCAGGTCACCCAGCTGCTGGCATACGAGGTGCGGCAGGATTAGGCCCTGTTCGTCGACCCCATCACGGGCCGGCGCCCCCGCTGGCGGAGCAGGCGCCTGTTACAGCGCGTGCAGCACGCGGAAAGCGTACATGTCGGCCAGGCTGCAAAACTGCACGGCGGGTATGGCGATCGTGCCGCTGCGTGCAGCCAGCCGTTGCACCCAGCGCCCGGTGGCCGCCTGCAAGGCCCGGGCTTCCTGTTCGTTTAACATCTGGAAAATGTAGCCGAAGGTCAGGTGGTAGCGATAGCTATCGTGGTTGCGGTCGCGGATGCCGGTGAACTGCGCCAGCGCATCGCGCAACGCCGCCAGCCTTCTGGCGGTGCGCTCGTTGGCCGGTTGCAGTGGCACGTGGGGCGCGCCTTCGGTCATGAACCTGGGCGCGTCGAAGGCGAACTCGAAGCGCGGCTCGGCCAGGCGCGCATGATCCTGCAGCTGGCGCAGCCACTGCGCGGTGACCGCGGCAACCGGCATGGCCGGCGCCACTCCCTGTGGCCAGCGGCGCGTGCCCTGGTCTTCATCGTTCAGGCCGCCGAATATCGTGATGTGGTAGCTGCTCGGTGGCGTCCAGGCGATCTTCGCGGCGAACGCGTGGCCAGGCGCCTCGCGGTAGATATCGAGCAGGCCGTCGAAACTCTCGTAGCCGGCCCCCTGCTGCTCCACGTGGCCGATGAAGGTATTCCCGCCGAACGGCATGACGGTGCCGTCCGCGCGGAATTTTCTGCCCACATCCCGGGGCGGGCGGGAAGTGGGCAAAACGGACGCTGTCGCCGTGCCCGCAGACAAGCCGGGGACGGCCGCTGCCAGTGCGCCGGCGGTAAGGAAGTGACGTCGCGATAATGTATTCATGGTGCTCCGCGTGTGGTTCAAAACATAAAAATTGACCGGTCGGACCAGGGCCATCCGCGTCGCATGCACGCTGCGGATGGCCGGCGCGCTTACATCTTGTAGTTCAGCCCGACCAGCACCGACGGCGCCAGTTTCCAGGCCGATTGCTGGTTTTCCTGGTTGCGGCCGTAGTTGTATTGCATGCTTTGCCCGGTTGCGTTGATCACGTCGAGCGACACGGCAAGTTTTTTCGTCACGTCATAGCCCAGCTGGAAGTCGATATTGTTGGTCTTCTGCTGGAAGCGGTTGGCATAGAACCCGGCCACCGTGTAGTTCGGATAGCGGTCATCCCACAGCGTGCCGACGTGGTTCCAGGCCAGGCGCCCGCGCAGCCGCGCGCGCTCGTAGTACAAGGTCATATTCCATTGCTGGCTCGGCCGCTGCGGCATGGTCGACAGCGTCTGGGTGGACGTCGTCGCGCCGTTCTGCAGGATGACCGGATACCGGGCCCGGGTGAACGTCGCATTCGCACTGATGCCAAAACCGCGCAAGGCCGGGGCGATGAAGTCGAGGTCCTTGGTCAAGCCCAGTTCTAGGCCCGACAGCTGGACCTTGCCGGCCGCATTGCGCGGCTGCGTCACCACGACCATGGTCGGCACACCATTGATGTCCATGCTGGTGCTTTCGCCCCAAGTGAAGATCTCGTCCCTGATCGTCTTGTGAAACAGGCCGACCGAAACGATGCCGCGCCCGCCGTCCAGGTACCAGTCGTGGCCCACATCGACGTTGTTCGACGAGCGCGGCTTGAGATCGGTATTGCCCAGGCTGAGCGTGGGATTCACGCCGCTCGAGAGCACGCCGCCGGTGGTGGCCAGCTGATTCCAGCGCGGCCGCCCCATGGATTGCGACAGGCCGACGCGCAGCTTGCTGCTGTCGCTGGTCTGGTAGACGCCGGTCACGGACGGCAGCCACTTGCGGTAGGTGTGCTCGCGCTCGACCGGCGCCCATACATTGCGGGCCTGGGTCCAGCCGCGCATAGCGTCCTCGGTTTCCTCGGTGCGCACGCCGCCCGCCACCATCCAGTGCTCGGCCTTGAAGCGGCCTTGCAGGTAGGCGGCATTGACCTGTTCCGCCACGGCATAGGTGGAGCCGTACTGGGTCGCGATATTCACGACCGAGGTCCCGGCCGCCGCATACGTCTTCAACATGGCATCGACGCGCGCGGGATCGATCAGCAGCATTTTGGTGCAACTGAGGCCGCACAGCGTGCCGCTGCCTGCGACGTCCGCCAGCGTGAACGGTTTGCCGTTGTCGAACACGCTGCGGTAGGTGGAATCGATGTCGGAGCGCACCGCGCGCAGGCCGAAGGCCAGGCCGACGCCGCGCGCATCGTCGCCCATATTTCGCTTCACGTTCCACTGCAGGTCGCGCACCTTCGACGTATAGTTCTGCTCGGTGGACTCATGCTGGGTGAAGCCATACTTTGCCGGGTTGGCCGCATTCGCGCCATTGACCGGCGTGAAGACGGGCGCGCCGGCGCCGGTCCAGTCGTAGTTGAACGCCATGTTCGACTGCGTGTAGTTGTCGAACATCTGCGGGTTGTCGACGGTACCGCGCGAGACACTGGCGCGCAGGTCGGTTTTCCAGTCGCGGTCGAGCTGGAAATTGAGCTCGCCGTTGACGCCGCCGAGCGAGCGCTGCCAGCGCAAGCGCCCCAGTTGGATCAACTGGTTCACCGAACTGAGGGTGCCGGTGGTCGCGCTCTGGTTGGACACCGTTGTGGTGGAATTGACCGAGGCGTTCTGGGTGTTCCGGTCGGCGCTTTCCATCTGCCTGAAATAGAACGCGCTCACGTGACCGCTGAGCGCGTCCGACGGGCGCCAGTCCAGGCGCGTGGTCAGGCCACGGCGCTGGCGCAAATCGTCGTAGTCGTACCACAAGCGTTGCGCCGGCACGGCAAACCCGTTGCCGGCATACGCGCTGGTGTTGCGCGTGCCGTTCGGGTTAAAAAAGTACATCGTGCCGCCGCTCTCGGTCTGCGGCACGTAGATCTCGCGCGTCCAGTAGCTGGCGCTGGCCAGGAACGCGAATTCGTCGTTGGCACCAAAGCGCTTGGCCCACTTGGCCGACGCTTCGCCGGTCGGCGTGTTGCCGCCGTACTGGCTGCTCATCAGGTTTTTGCCGCCCTTGGCGCTCAGGGTCAGCGTATTGTCCGGCAGGCTGTAGCCACTGGCGGTCAGGATGTTGACCACGGCGCCGACGGCCGCGCCGTCATGCTGCGGCAAGAAGCTCTTGATCACATCGATGCGGCTGGCGAAGTTCGATGGCAGCATTTCCATCAGTTGCTGGCGGCTGCCGATGTCGCCGCCGGCGAGCGCGAAGCCATCAATCTGCGTGGTGTTGTAGCCGCCATTGAGGCCGCGCACCACGATGTAGCGCGGTTCGCCCTGGTACAACATGACGTTGACGCCGGTGACACGTTTCAGGGCGTCGCCCATATTGAAGTCGGGCAATCTGCCCACCTGGTCCGCGGCCACCGTATCGACCACCACGTCGGCGTCCTGTTTCGCGGCAATGCTGCGCGCATTGATGGAGCGCATGCCAGTGACCAGCACGGATGGCATCACGCCTGCCGCATCCGTATCGGCAGGCCCGGGGGCCACACTGGCCTGCCCATCCTGGAAGCCATTGCCAGGCGCTGCCGCCGCCATCGTGGTCAAGACACTATTCACGGCCAGGGCGATGATCGACCACCCTATAGTCCGCCGCGCGGTTAGCTTCATCTTCATTGGATCCTCTCTGTTGTGACTGACCGGCCTGCACGGAAGGGCATGACGGCGCCGAATATAAGGATTAGAACGTTCTAATTACTGCTTGAGGCAAACAAATTAGAACGTTCTAATGAAACTGAGAGTACTTGTTGTTTTTGACAGCCGTGTGACCGATAGTATTTTTAGCGCGACCCTCGCGCTGCCGCTGGAGTTCAGGTAAGCTCGGCGCCGGAAGGATACTCAATGACAATAATTGCATGTAAAACCAGCGCGGTGCACCATGTCAGATAGACCAAAACGCGCGACGATCCGCGACGTGGCCGTCCAGGCCGGAGTCAGTTTCCAGACCGTGTCGCTGGTCCTGAATCACCCTGAAAAGGTGGCCGAAAAAACCCTGGCGCACATCCGCGCGGTGATCGATGCACTCCATTTCGTGCCGAGCATGGCGGCCCGCTCGATGCGCCAGATCCGGACCAAGACCCTGGCGTGCATTTCCTTTGGCGCGCGCGCAACCTACGATAACCGTTCGTTCCAGATCCAGGATACCTACTGGAACAATGTGCTGCAGATGCTCGGCCGGGCATCCGACGCGCAAGGTTACGCCTTGCTGCAGCGCCACCAGAACGACCAGGATGCCAACGCGCTGGCCGAGGTGCGCCAGCTGTTCCAGGCCGGCCGCATCGACGGCGTGATTGCCATCGTCGAAACGGTGGCCAACCCGGTCCTGCTCGAATTGCAGCGCGAACATTTTCCGCTCGTCGTCTTCGGCACGCGCGACCCCGCCCTGCCCTATGTGGCCCAGACCAATGCCGTGGCCAGCGCGCAAGTGGTCGACCATTTGCATGCACAGGGGTGCCGCCGCATCGCCTTCATTTCCGGCGAACGCGATGGGCGCGCCAACGAAGACGTCAATGAACGCTTGCACGGTTACCGTACAGCCATGCAGCAACACGGTCTGCCGGTCGACCCGGCCTGGGCGCTGGCCGGCGACTGGTCGCTCGCCAGCGGCCACCGGATCGCGCAGCAGCTGTGTGGCAGTAGTGCCGGCCCGGACGCCCTGATCTTCGCCAGCGACCGCATGGCGCTGGGCGCGCTCAAGGGCCTGCATGACATCGGGCGCCGCGTCCCGTCCGAGGTCCGGGTGGTCGGCTTCGACAATATGCAATACGACGATTTCAGCGTGCCGCCGCTGACCAGCGTCCACTCGCCCGTGTACGACATGGCGACCATGGCGGTGCAGATCCTGGTCGACCGGATCGAAGGGCGCACGGACGATCTCTTGCCGCAGCACATGTTCGCAACCAGCTTGGTGCTGCGCGAAAGCAGCGCTGTTGGCACTCGGCCAGCACCGGCAGGAGCGCCGCCATCGCCCTTGCCCGGACCGGAATGACTGCGCTGTGGCGCGCCTACGGTGTGGGCCATTTCGGCAAGAGCCTGATGTGGCATAGCAGCGAATTACTGTTCGCGTTCTATCTCACCGAAGTGTGCCGGATGGCGCCGCAGGTCATGGGTGCCGTGCTCGCCAGCGCGCTGTTCGCGAGCGGCTTGATGGACATCGCGGTCGGCCATCTGCTGCGCACGCACGCACGCTCCGTGCGCAGCGCCGCCGGCGTCCAGGCCTGGGGCGCCTGCGGCGCCGGGCTGGCCTTTTTCCTGTTCCTCGGCATGGAGCTGTTGTTTGGCGGCCAGCATGTGATCGCGGCCATGGCGATCGGCCTGGTGTTCCGCCTGGCCTACGCCTTCTACGACGTGCCACAGAACGCCATCCTGAGCCTGGCGCCAGGTGGCGACCGCCTGCGCGCCGGCCTCGCATCGTTGCGCTTCGTGTGCTCGGGGCTGGCATCGCTGGCAATCGCGGGGGCGGCGGCGCTGCTGCTGGCGCACGCGCGCCCCAGCGCCGCCTTCGCCGCACTGGGCGCCATCGTCGGCATCACGGCAGTGTCCACGGCGCTCGGCTTCCTCTGGGTGGCGCGCAGCGCGACTGCAGGCTGGCCGCTGGCGGCTGCTTCGGCCGCGCCGGCCAGCAGTCAGGATGTCAGCGCCGCACGCACCCGCCGGGGCCTGGTCCGGTTGCTGGGACTGGCTTTTGGTGTGAGCGCCTGCGCCGTCGTGTTCACCAAACTGGAACCCTACTTTGCCGCGTATATATTAACCACGCAGGCGGCGCGCGGCACGCTGCTAGCCGCCGTGGCGTGTGGCGGCATCGCCAGCCAGCCGGTCACGTTCTGGGTCGCCAGCCGCTGGAACGTGCCGGTGGCCTGCAGGGTTTGTGCCATGTCCGCCATTGCCGGCGCCGGCGCGTTTCTCCTGCCTGGCACCGGCGCCGTCGCATGGCTGCCGGCGACCGGCTTTCTGGTCGGCTTTGGCCTGCAGGGACTCGGCATGCTGCTGTGGACCGCAGTGGCCAACCTGACGTCCGCCTCGGCACGTACCCCTGCGCCGCTGGCGCCAACCGTGGTGTTCGGCCTGCTCACCTTCAGCCAGAAGTGCGCATCGGCGCTGGGCACGCTGGCCATCGGGGCGATCCTCGGCGCGCACCAGGCCGGTGCCGCGAACACAGGCCGATTGGCGCCGGTCGTGCTGGCGATGGGCGCAGTGCCGCTTGCCTGCGCGCTCGTCGGCCTGGTGTTTGCCCGCCACCTCAAACCGCTGGGGTAATTCCAGCGTGCCACATTCCTGAAGACCGGACCGGCGTTTCCTGCCGATGTCGGGTCGAAAACGAAGTAAAACTATTTCTCGACTAAAACTTACTTTATAGTGAGTTCTGATCTTTGAAGGAGCGCGCGGTGCACATTCTGATTGGCCTGGTTTTGATCGTCGCACTGGTGGCGTGGTTTTATCATGCAACGCGCCCTGCCCCTGGCATTGCCGAAAGTGCCCGCAGCGCATCCCTGCAGGGAATGTCCGTTGCCTATATTTCTGGCGGCAAGCTTTTTTGCAAGACCGATAACGGCCCGGCACGCGAAATTGGCAGCCCCTATATTCAGCAGGTGGTTGACCGCCTCGAGCGCAGCAAGGAGCGCAACGCCTGGAAGCAAGGCACCAGCTTCCAGGTCGCGGCGCACGGCGGGGTGCGCGACTTTGAAGGGGCCGGGGCGGGCATCCGGTTCAGCTCGGCAATATTCCACAAGGACCGGGGTCTGCTGTATTTTCTTAGTGACAATACAATTGGCGGACTATTCACGTTCGACCTCGATACGGGCGTGGAACTGCGTCTGCTGCACAAGCAAAGGCTCGACCTGTCTGATCTGCAGCTCGATGCAGGCGGCAGCCGCATCATTGCCAGCGCCGTCGCTCCGGATGGCATCAGCAATATCGCCACGCTCGACATCGAAGGCAACCAGTTCCGGGAAATGACCGCTGGCGACACCGTCGACGCTGCACCCGCCTGGGTGCACAACGAACCCGACACGATCGTGTACCAGTCAGCCGGGCTGGCGCGCAGCCCGCAGGGGTATGTAGCGGCAACCGGTCACACGACGATCCAGAAGCTTGATATGCGCAGTGGCAGGATTCAGACGGTGCTCGAGTCCAGCGAGCACGACTTCCTGCATCCGCGTGTCTCGGCTGATGGTGTATTGCACTTCATCCGGCGTCCGTACGTCGGCACGAATTACTCTGCCGGCAACATATTCATCGACACCCTGCTGTTTCCTTTCCGTCTATTGCGCGCAGTGTTCCACTACCTGAATTTTTTTTCGCTCATGTACAGCCGTAAGCCGCTCACTGGTGCGGCTGGACCGAAAGTGCACGCCGACATCAAGCACATCATCCTGAAAGGGCGCCACATTGATGCCGAAAAGGCGCTGCGCAAGGAGAACGCAATCAATGGTGTTGCATCGCTCGTGCCACGCTCATGGGAACTGGTCAGCAGGACCCGCCAGGGCCAGGAGACTGTATTGGCCACCAACGTCGCCAGCTATGATTTACTGGCTGACGGCAGCATCATTTATTCCAACGGCCGCGCGATGTTCCTGCTGGGCCATGGCGGCCAGTCGAGCGTGCTGTTACAGGCAGACCTGATCGGCGAGATCGTCGGCAGATCAGCGTGACGGTGTGCGTTTTCGGTGTGGAGTAAATGTGGCCCGATCGTCCCTGTTGCGTCAAGGGCGATGATGACCGGGTTACGGCACGCCGTCCCGGGATGCACTACACTCAATGGGTATTCCAACCCGACAGTGAGGACATCATGCATACCAGCAGAGTGAACCGGCGCACGAATTTGTATAAAAATACCCAGGGTGAAACGTTTGACGCGGCTGTGGTCAGGCAGGGTATGTTGCTCAAGCTTCAAGTCAACACCGTCAGTGCCATCGAGTACATGAAGAACCGTGGTATTTCCCCGGCCATCATCCAGCGCGTCCTGTCGGGTTTGCAGATGCGCGACGATGACAAGCTGGCCATCGCGACCTTCATTCACCGGCACTGACCAGGTCAGGCGATGATGGGAATTGGTGCCGGTGCTTGAGCCGAACCGGACTGTGGCTGTTGCCGTTGCGTGTTGCAACTGCAGACAGCCACACTGTACAAGCGCTATGTGACGCTCACATGACTGGCGATCGCGCACGCCGTAGCAAAGGAATCAACGCCGCATGAAAATAGACGCCGATGTGTTTCGGGTGCAAGAAGGCAACACCGTCGACCTCGGTCTGTGGCACACCCGTACCGACCCGCTGTGCATCTCCGGGAAGCAATACCACAAGCGCCTGAAGGATCACGTGAAGCAGTTGAGCGCGCTGCAACGCATGCTGTATGCCTCAAATCAACACGCCTTGCTGCTGGTGTTTCAGGCCATGGATACCGCCGGCAAGGACGGCGCGATCCGGCACGTGATGTCGGGAATCAATCCACAAGGTTGCCAGGTATGCAGCTTTCAGCATCCTAGTCCACGCGAGCTGCAGCACGATTTTCTTTGGCGCACCACGCGCGACCTGCCCGAGCGCGGGCGCATCGGCATCTTCAATCGCTCTTATTATGAGGAGGTGCTGATCGTGCGCGTGCATGACAGCCTGTTGCAGGCTGAAGCGGTGCCGGACGCCGCCGCTGACGACGCCATCTGGCAAGGGCGCTTCCGCTCGATTGTCGACATGGAGCGCCACTTGCATGCCAACGGCACCCGCATCGTGAAGGTGTTTCTGCACCTGTCGAAGGAAGAGCAGCGCACGCGACTGCTGGCCCGTATCGATGAGCCCGACAAAAACTGGAAATTCAGCGCAGCGGACATGACCGAGCGCGCCTGCTGGGACGACTACATGCATGCCTACGGCGAAGCACTGGCTGCGACCAGCACCACCGATTCACCCTGGTTCATCGTGCCGGCCGACAACAAGCACAATGCCCGCCTGATCGTGTCGCAGATCGTGCTCGATGCCCTGACCGGCCTGCAGCTAAGCTATCCGACGGTCAGCGAAGCGCGCCGCCACGAACTGCAGGCCGTGCGCAAACTGCTCTCGACAGCGGGCTGAGGCGCCCGCCGCGCACTACACGACGCTGTGCCACGGCGCCGACAAGCGCACCGCGCAATTGATCAGCCCCACCATCGAATAGGTCTGCGGGAAATTGCCCCACATCTCTCCGGTGACCGGATGGGTGTCTTCCGACAGCAGCCCCACGTGGTTACGCGCCGCCAGCATGGCGTTGAAAATTTCGCGCGCCTGCTCCACCCTGCCAATCCGCGCCAGCGCATCGATGCGCCAGAACGTGCAAATGTTGAAGGCCGTCTCCGGTTTGCCAAAATCGTCCGGCGCCTCGTAGCGGCGCATGTACGGGCCATCGCACAGCGACAGCTCGAGCGCATCGACGGTGGCAATGAAGCGTGGGTCCATGGGATCGATAAAATTGATTTCCGCCATTAACAGCACGCTGGCGTCGAGGTCGCGCCCGCCCAGGCTTTCGGCGAAGGCCTGGCGTTCCTCGCTCCACGCTTCGTGCAGCAGGCGTTCGCGGATCAGGTCGGCACGTGCGGCCCACATGGCGGCGCGCGCATCGAGCGCCAGTGCGGCGGCGATCTTGGCGAGCCGGTCGCACGCGGCCCAGCTCATCAGGACGGACGAGGTGTGCACGCGCGCGCGGGTGCGCAACTCCCACATGCCGGCGTCAGGCTGGTCGTAGACCCGGAACGCCTGCTCGCCCACCGCCTCGAGCGCCGCGAATTCGGCAGCACCGGCCTGGCGGAACAGGCGCTTGTCGAAAAACGCCTGGCTGGCGCCAAGAATGATGTTGCCATACACATCGTGCTGGAAATGCTCCTGGGCCTGGTTGCCCACCCGCACCGGACCGTTGCCGCGGTAACCGGGCAGGTGTTCCACCAGTGATTCGGGTAGCTGTTCCTCGAGCCCGATGCCATACAGCGGCTGGATATGGCCGCCCTTGGCGCGCGCCACCACGTTCGAGAGCCAGCGCAGGTAGTCTTCCATGGTGCCCACTTCCGACAGGCTGTTGAGCGCGCGCACCACGAAGAACGCATCGCGCAGCCAGCAGTAACGATAATCCCAGTTGCGGCTGCTGCCAGGCGCCTCGGGAATACTCGTCGTCATTGCCGCGATGATCGCGCCGGTGTCCTCGTACAGCGACAGCTTGAGCGTGATGGCGGCGCGGATCACCACGTCCTGCCATTCGAGCGGCACCGCCAGGCGCCGGCTCCAGGTGCGCCAGTAGCTGATCGTCTCCTTCTCGAAACCAGCGGCCGTGTCGCCGATGCCGCCCTCCAGGGTTTCGTCGGGACCGAGCATGAAATTGGTGGTCTGGTCGAGCAGGAAATATGATTCTTCGAGCAGGTAGTTGAGCGAGATATCCGTGTTCAGGCGCAGCGTCTGCTCCGGCCCGACATAGCGCACGTGGTGGCTGCCCTGCGTGGTCTGCGGCGCCAGGCGGCCCCAGTCGTAGCGGGGGCGCAGCCGGACCCGGATGCGCAACGGGCTGCCCAGCAGGCGCACCCGGCGCACCAGCATCAGGGGGCGGAACATCCGGTCACGGCTCTCGAAGCGCGGCGCGAAGTCGGTGATTTCAATGCCGCGCCCGATGCTGTCATAGAGGCGCGTGCGCAGTACGGCCGTGTTCGGCTCGTAGACCTGCTCGCTGCGCGCGAAGTCTTCGATCTCGATGGCCCAGATGCCCCCCTTCTCGCTGGCATCGAGCAGTCCGTTGAACACCGGGTCGCCGTCGAAGCGCGGCAGGCAGCACCAGACCATCTGGCCAGCCTGGTCGATCAGCGCGCTGAAGGCGCAATTGCCAACCACGCCGCAATCGAGCGAGGCTGGCGGCAAGGCCGTCGGAAAGGTAGTGGAATCGGTCATATCAGTTCCTTTGCATTCATTGATCAAGCAGTTGGGCCAGGGCCGCGCGCAACGCGGGCGCCGAACCGATCCGGTGCTGTGCCACGCTGGGCCCGGCGCCAACCTTGATGGCGATGCCGCCACTGCCCTGCACCAGTGCAAAACCGGCCTCGTCAGTGGTGTCATCGCCGAAAAACACCGGGCGATGCCCGGCAAACGGCGCGGCGGCCATGAAGGCGGCAATCGCGGTGCCCTTGTCGACCCCGGCAACCTTGACCTCGACGATCATCTTGCCTTCCATCAGCAGCAAGTCCGGCGTACCGCGCACCACCTGCGCCAGCGCCGCCTTGCAAAGCGGACCGGCTTCTGGCGCCTGGCGAAAATGCACTGCCAGCGCGCCATACTTTTCTTCCACCCAGACGTCGGGATAGCTTGCTGCCAGCGCGTCCGCGCAGGTGCGCGCCGCCGCCAATGACGGCAAGGGCGCGTAGAACAGGGTGCCGTCGGCGCCGCGGCGCTGCATGCCGTGCACACCGGCCGCCGGCAGCACCAGCGGCGCCAGCAAGGCATCGATCTGCTCGATGGGGCGGCCGGACACAATGGCCAGCCTCCCCTCCAGCTGGCGCGAGAGCGCTGCCAGCACGCCGACCAGGCCGGGCGCGACGCGCACCGCAGAGGGCGTGTCGGCAAGGTCGATCAGGGTGCCGTCCAGGTCGAGGAACAAGGCGTCGTCAGGGTCAATTTTCAGGTTTTGCATCGTCTCGCCGGTAGGTGGTATGCGCGTCATGCCGCGCGGCGCGGCTTGCTGCGCGCATTGATTTTGTCGATTTTGGACATCACGCGCGCACGCTGACGCAAGCGCGCCGCGTCCTGCAGCATCTTGCCGGCCCAGCGATAGACATTGAAGTCCTTGACGCGCCGGCGCATGCTGCGCATGCGCTCGGCCTGCTCGCCCGGGGGCATGCTCAAGGCTTGTTGCAAGGCCTCGGCGCCCTGTTCAATATGGTAGGGGTTGATGATCAGCGCTTCGTGCAGTTCGCGCGCTGCGCCGGTGAACTGGCTCAGGATCAGGACGCCCTGCTCATCGTCGCGCGCCGCAATGTATTCCTTGGCCACCAGGTTCATGCCGTCGTGCAGGCTGGTCACCATGCACACTTCCGACGCGCGGAAGTATTCGGCGATTTGCGCCTGCCCATGGTGCTCGGCCTTGAGGATGATCGGCATGTAATTGCCGTCGCCATACTTGTGGTTGATGCGCTGCGCCAGGGTGCGCACGCGCGCCTCGAAGTTCTGGTATTCCTCCAGCGCGGAACGGGTCGGCGCCGCAATCTGCACGAAGGTGAATTTTCCGACCAGCGCCGGCTCGAGTTCGAGCAGGCGTTCGACCGCCTGAAACCGTTCGACGATGCCCTTGGTGTAATCGAGGCGGTCGACCCCGATGCCGAGCAGGTGGTCAGCGGGCAGACCGAGCGCCTGGCGCACCGCGGCACGACAATCGGCAACGCTGGCTTCGCCTTCGTGCGGCTCCGGCCAGGCGATCGAAATCGGATAGCGCTGCACCTGGGTCAGTTCGCCGCCGTAGCTGACGGTCGATGCTTCCGTTTCGATGCGCGTTTCCAGATAGCGGTCGACGGTATCGAGGAAATTCTTGCGGTGAAACGGCGTATGAAAACCGACGATGGTGCTGCCGAGCATGCCGTCGAGGATTTCCTCGCGCCACGGGCAAATGCCGAACGATTCCGAGTTTGGCCACGGAATGTGCCAGAAGGTGATGATGGTGGCCTTCGGCAGCACGGCTCGCACCATGCGCGGCAGCAGTGCGAAGTGATAATCCTGCACCAGCACCACCGGATTGTCGCTCTTTGCCTCGGCAATGACCGCATCGGCGAAGCGCTGGTTGACCTTCACATATTGTTCCCAGTCGGACGAGCGGAACACCGGGCGCACGTGGGCGATGTGGCACAGCGGCCAGAGGCCCTCGTTGGCGAAGCCGTAATAGTACCCCTGTTCCTCTTCCTGCGTCAGCCAGACCCGGCGCAAGGTGTAGCTCGGATGATCGGGCGGTACGGCCACGTGGTCGTTGCGGTCGACGGTGTCGCGGTCGGCGCTGCCGGCGCCGTGCGCAATCCAGGTGCCCGAGCAGGCGCGCATGACCGCTTCGACGGCGGTGACGAGGCCGCTCGCCGGGCGCTTGATTTCGATACCGTCGGGCGTGCGGCTGTGGATGTACGGTTCGCGATTCGACACCACCAGCACCTGGTCACCCGCCAGATCGTTTTGCAGGAGCTGTTTCAGCGTGTCCGCAGTCCACTCGCCGGCCGGTCCGCTCTCGTCCTGCTGCTCCTGGCGATACTCGTGCAGCATGGCGCGCAAGTCGTCGGCCAGGGGATGATCCACGGCCTCGTCGGTCACACCGCTGGCGCGCGGTCGCAGTTCGCCGCGCAGCAGTTCCTTGACGCCGCTGATCCAGCCGCGCCAGCTCAGGTACGCGATCAGCAGGCTGACCAGCGAAATCACCAGCGCCAGCAAGCCGAAGAAGCCGACGATGTATTTGCGCGTGTCGGCGCTGCGCCGCTCGATGAAACTCATGTCGTGCACCAGCACCAGGCGTCCGAGCCCGATGCCATCTTTGACCAGTGCACTTTCGGCGACATGCACCGATCCCTGCGCCAATTGCACGAGTGCCGCGTCGGCGCCAGCGGCCGGCTGCCAGCAGCCGAGCGAGGCCGGATAAGTCGCCGTCGCGTACAGCAGCTTGCCGGCCGGGTCGCAAAAACCCAGGGCATACAGGCGCTCGTCCTGGATCGCCCGGTTGAATAACTGGTCGATCCGCTTGCCCGACTTTTGCGGAATGTAGTCGAGCAGCGGGTCCTGCAAGGCATTCGCCAGCGATTTCGAGCGGATGTCGAGGTCGCGCACAAACCAGCGCGTGGTGGCCTTGTCCATCAGCGGCACCACCAGGTAGCCGACCAGGCCAAGTACCACCGCCAGCGGCACGATGAAGCGCAACACCAGCAGCACGGGGCGAAAGCGGGTCGGGGTAGTCATGAGAGAGCCCATTCACAGCAGGGCATGGCAAAGTTCAGCGTCACAGGTATCCTTTCATTCGACAGGGCGGCGTGGCTCCGCTGGATGCGGAGCGACAACGGCGCGCAGCTTGGAACGGTGCCGGCAGGAAGAACAAGCAGAGGGCGATGAATGGCAAGCGAGGGCAATGCACGCCGGGGACGCAGAGGACGCACGCAAGACGCGCCACGCCGCCGTCGTTTGCCAGTTGCGCCATGAACGATTCCGCACGACCGGCATACGGATTAAGTGTAGCAGAGAATGTATTTTTGCCAATTTTGTTATCGTACACACCACTTTTTACGCGCCGCAGCGGCGCCATGCTAAATTGCTGACTTTTTTGCGCCCCATGCCAAACACACCATCAGCAGCCCCCCTGCAAGCGTCCCTCACGGCTGACATCCATGACGACGGCGATTTCTCCGACATGCTCAGCGAGCAGAGAATCCTGTTGCCGGGCGCGCAAATGCTGACCGCCTTTCTGATCATCCTGCCCTTCAACGGCGGTTTCCAGCATATTGTGCACAGCGAAAAGCTGGTATTCCTGGGCACCTTCATCTGTTCGATGACCAGCCTGTTGTTGCTCAGCGCCCCTGCCATCCAGCACCGGGTGATCCGGCCGCTGGCGGACCGGGCCGCGTTCAAGCAGCTGGCCAGCAAGTTCATCGTGGCCGGCGCCCTGGCCCTTGCGTTCGCGTTCACCCTTGCGACCAATCTGGTGATCTCCGAGGTGTTCGGCACGGTCGCCGGCCTGGCCGCCAGTGGCTCGATTGCATTGCTGATCCTGGTACTGTGGTGGCTGCTGCCGATGCATTTGCAGCGCTCGTCGCGGTTTTAACAACCGATGATCTATGCTGGCGCTATTTTCAGGATCGGACCAGGAGTCGCTTTTGGATGCAGTCAAATTAGGCCCCCTCGTGATTCCGATCCAGGTCGCGCTGGTGCTGACCAGTATCTTGCTTGCACATGCGGTGGGCGCATGGTTTCGCGCGTCACGTAGTGTCGATCCAGGTCCGATTCTATGGAAAATGATCTTTGGTGGCTTTGGGGCAGCCCGGCTCGTCTTCGTCCTGCGCCATGCCGATCTGTACGCGAGCACGCCGTTGGCGGTGCTTGATATGCGTGATGGCGGCTTCGACAGTGTGGCCGGTTTTGTGACCGCATGCGTGATCGGCGCCGAACTGTCGAGACGAACCCCGCTGCTGCGCAAGCCCGTTTTCGCTGCAGCGCTGCTTGGCTGCACTCTTTTTATTGGCGCAACGGCGCTCAATCAGGCACTTTTTTCGGCGCGAGCGCCAGTGCCGGCAGTTGACCTGCGCCGACTGGACGGGTCAGCCGTAACGCTGACCGATTTTACCGGCCGCCCGATGGTGGTCAATCTGTGGGCAAGCTGGTGCCCGCCGTGCCGGCGCGAGATGCCGGCAATGCAGATGACCCAGCGGGCCCACCCCGAGATGGCGTTCGTCTTCGTGAACCAGGGCGAATCGGCCGAAATCGTCCAGCAATATCTCGCCGCGCAAGGGCTGCAGACGCAGAATGTGCTGATCGACCGGGCCAAACAACTGAGCGCGCGTACTGCTTCGTCAGGCTATCCGACGACGCTGTTCTATGACGCCAAGGGCCAGCTGGTCCAGCGCCACATGGGTGAACTGTCGCGCGCAACGCTGGAAGACAAAATCGAAGGTCTGCAAAAGCTTCCGTAAGTTGCTTTGAGGCTTGCAAGCCAATGCACCAACGACGCGACGTCAACATCTGCACACTTACAATATATATTTTCATATTATATTGTTTGGTATATTATCAGGTCTTCGCATTCCACCTGTATGAACCATGCCCGATGTTAAAAATTCACTGGATATCAACCAGATGCGCGTTGCCGCGAGTGCCGCGTGTGGTTTGTTGAAAGTGCTCGCCAACCCGGACCGGCTGCTGTTGCTATGCCAGCTCACACAAGGGCCTCAGTGTGTGAGCGAACTTGCGGCCATCCTGGGAATCCAGCAACCTACCCTTTCCCAACAGCTTGGCGTGTTGCGCGACGAGGATCTGGTGCGCACCCAGCGCGAAGGAAAGCAGATTTTCTACAGCATTGCCAGTAACGAAGCGCAGGCCATCATGCAGGTCCTGTATCAGCACTATTGTGAAAAACCGAAAGGCACAGCGTCATGACGATTGACTGGACAAATTTCACGCCCTGGGCCTCCCTGGCCGGTGGCATCCTGATTGGCCTGGCGGCCGCACTCTTCCTGCTTTTCAACGGGAGAATTGCCGGCATCAGCGGCATCCTGGGTGGCTTGCTGCAACGGCCTGCCGGCGACATGGCCTGGCGCATTGCATTCCTGCTCGGACTGGTTGGCGCACCGCCCGTGTATGGCATCGTCGCGCCGCTACCCACGGTACAAGTGGACGCCGGCACCGCAACGCTGGTCGTGGCGGGCTTGCTGGTCGGCATCGGCACCCGCTACGGCTCGGGTTGCACGAGCGGCCACGGCGTGTGCGGCCTGTCGCGTGGTTCGATGCGCTCGCTGGTCGCCACCGCCGCCTTCATGACCGCCGGCTTCGTCACCGTGTTCACCCTGCGCCATCTTTTCGGATAAAAAACCGCCATGCACATCATCACATCGCTTATTACCGGGCTCATCTTTGGCATTGGCCTGATCCTCTCCGGCATGACCAATCCTGCCAAGGTCATCGGCTTTCTCGACCTGGCAGGTCGCTGGGATCCGTCGCTCGGTTTCGTCATGGTCGGCGCCATTCTGGTCATGCTGTTTGCAGCACGCTGGGCGCGGGGACGCACACAGTCGCTGACCGGCGCTGCCATGCGCATGCCCACGGCAACCGGGATTGATCGCCGCCTGGTTCTGGGCAGCCTGACCTTTGGCGTCGGCTGGGGCCTGGCCGGCTATTGTCCCGGACCAGCACTGGCGTCGCTGGCCAGCGGTGGCGCCAAGCCATGGCTGTTTGTCGCGGCCATGGTCGCGGGCATGCTCGTGTTTGAAGTGCTGGAACGCGTGCCGAGCCGTCGCAAGCAGACCGCCTGACGCCTCAATTCCTGGCGCGATACAACTTCAGGCCGTCCAGTCCATGCAGCAGCAGGTCAGGCGAAGCTTGCCGCGTTCAGCACTGACAATGCGCACCAGGCGCGTTAAATTGGAGAACGACATGAAGTGGCGGCAAATGCACCCCGCGGACCTTGACGCAGTCGTCGCCATCGCCGGCCGGGTCCATCCCGATTTTCCGGAAGAGCGCGACATTTTCGCGGACAAGCTATCCCTGCACGCAGGCGGCGCGCTGGTACTGGAAAGTGGCGCGGCCGTGGCCGGCTATTGTTTTGCCCATCCCTGGCATGGCACCCAGCCGGCGCCGCTCAATACCCTGCTCGGCGCGATTCCGGCCAGCGCCGATGCGCTGTACCTGCACGACCTGGCCTTGTTGCCGGAAACGCAGGGCGCAGGGGCCGGCACGGCTGCCATCGCGATCCTGCTGGCCAAGGCAGCGTCCTTGCGCCTCGAACGATTGTGCCTGGTGGCCGTGAACGGCTCCATGCCGTTTTGGTCGCGCCATGGTTTCGTCGTCACGGATTCAGCGGCACTGCGGACCAAGCTTGCCTCGTATGGCGCCGAGGCCCGCTTCATGGTGCGCGCCGCCGGCTAATCGGGCCGCATGGGTGCGCTCGGCCGCGCATGCAGCCAGCGCGCATGTGCCGCCCGCGCGGCATAATCGAGCGCGTAGCCGAGCACGCCGATCAGGATGATGGCCGCCATCAGTTCCGAATACGCCAGCCGGTCGCGGGTATCGAGAATAAAATAGCCCAGCCCTGCCGACACCCCCAGCATTTCGGCCGGCACCAGCACGATCCAGATGATGCCGATTGCCAGGCGCACACCGGTCAGGATTTGCGCCGTGATACCCGGAAGCACCAGGCGCCAGACCGTTTCCCACTTGGTGGCCGACAGGCTGCGCGCCAGCAGCATCCAGTTGGGGTCAAGCTGCATGACGCCCGCCACCGTGCTGAGCATGACCGGCCACACGGCCGCGAAACCGAGCAGGAAATACACCGGCGCATCGCCCACACCCAGCACCATCACCGCCAGCGGCATCCAGGACAGCGGCGAGACCATGCGCAGCAGCTGGAACAACGGCGTGCTGGCGCGCGCAAATGCGCCCGACATGCCGATCAACAGCCCGAGCGGCACACCGAACAGGATGGCGCAGGCCAGACCCACACCCACCCGCTGCAGACTCAGGGCAGTGTGCACCCAGATGTCGCGCCCGGTGATGAGGTCGACCAGTGCGTGCAAGGTCGGCAGGGGCGCGAACGCCGCCGCAATCGGCGTCCTCGCTTCCAGCCCATGCACCCCCAGCGCCCAGAGCAAAATTGCCAGCGCGAAGCCGGTCAGCGGCCACAGAACACGACCGGCCATCAGACGGCGATCGTCTCGGTGCGCATCAGGTCGAGCGGCAGACCGAAGGCGGCCGGGCCGCCCGCCAGCGTGATCGCTTTGCGCACGAAGCGGTCGTCGATCAGGTCGCGCGCGACGAACTTCGGATCGAGCGCGGCCAGGAACTTGGTGTCGCCCTCGACCTTGGTCTGGCCGATCGCGCGCACCAGTTCTTCGGTGTAGGACGCAAACGGGAACGGCTGGAAGTCGATGCGGCGCTGGTTCCAGGCCGGGTGCGCGATGATGCGGCGCTTTTCATAGGCCGAATAATCAGTCACGGCCAGCACCTTGGTCAGCGTTTGCAGCGGATGCGGCGTGTAGCGGTGTGCGTCCGAGTTGGAGAGCAGCTTGGCCGTCTCGATCTGGTTCGAGCGCGACCACAGCTGCGCATTGACGATGGCATTCGTGACGCGTTGCGACCATTCCGGCTTGTCGTTCAGGTCGCGCTCGGCAAGGAAGGTGACGCAGCAGGCGTGATTTTTCCAGACGTCGCCGGAAAACCGCAGGATCTTGCCGACGCCCGCCATTTCGGCAGCCGCATTGAACGGTTCGGCGACAATAAAGCCGGCAATCGCCTTCGACGCCAGCGCCGAGACCATTTCGGCCGGCGCCATCACGATCAGGTTGACCTCGTTCGGTTTCAAGGCATCGCCGCGCCCGCGCGTGACCACCGTCAGCTTGTTCGCAGTCAGGATTTTTTGCAGCAGGATGTTATGGATCGAGTACCAGAACGGAATCGCCACGGTTTTGCCGCCCAGCTCGGCGACTGTGTTGATCTCGTTCTGCACCGTCAGCGCGGAGCCATTGATGTGGTTCCAGGCCACCACCTTGGCGGGAAATTTGGACCCGTAACGCACCCACAAGGTTGCCGGCGACAGCATGTGAATCACGTTTACCTGGCCCGCAACAAACGCTTCGGTGATCTGGGCCCAGCTGCGAAACAGGCGCGGCGTTTCGGTTTTCAGGCCTTGGGCTTCGAACAGCTTGCGTCCATGCGCGACCAGCAGCGGCGCCGCATCGGTGATCGGCAGGTAGCCAATTTTGACGGGCTGGTCGTCGCCCTTGAAGCCCTGCGCCATGGCGTCGCCGGCGAACAGCATGCCGGAGGCGGCGCCGGCGCCGGTCAACGCCGCCATGCGCATAAAGTCGCGCCGGCTCATGCCGCAGTCGCAATCGGAAGCCGCGCAGATGTGAATTGGATTACGCATTGTGTTCTCGGGTTGGTGATTCATAAAGGGGCGCCGGTGCGCAGTGCGCCGACGATTTCGAGGCGCAGCGCGATGACCTGTTCGGCGTACGCGTGGCGCGGACGGGGAATGTCGACATGCCATGTGCGCACCAGGCGACCAGGCTGCCCTGCCATCAGCACGATGCGGTCGGCCACCAGGATCGCTTCGTCGATATCGTGCGTCACCAGCAGCACGGCCGTGTGCCAGCGATGCACCAGTTCGACCAGCAGCGCCTGCATCTCGGCGCGCGTGATGGCGTCGAGCGCGGAAAATGGTTCGTCGGCAAACAGCAGTTCGGGCTGGCGCGCCAGTGCGCGCGCCAGCGCCACGCGCTGGGCCTGGCCGCCGGACAGCTGCGCCGGGAAGGCTTTCGCGTGCGTGCTCAGGCCGACCGCGTCGATCGCGGCGGCCACGCGGGCCGCGCGCGCGCTGCGTTCCAGCGCTGGCTGGCGGGCGAAGTCGAGGCCAAAACCGACGTTGCCGGTCACGTCCAGCCAGGGCAGCAGGCTCGGTTGCTGGAACACCAGCGCGGCGCGCGGATGGGGCGCCAGCAAGGGTTCACCAAGAAAGCTGACGCTGCCGTGCTGCAAGCCCGACAGGCCGGCCAGGCCGCGCAGCAGCGTCGACTTGCCGCAACCGCTGCCGCCCAGCAGGCAGACGATTTCCTGCTTGTCGATGGCCAGCGTGATGTCCTCGACCACGGCTTTGGCACCGTAACCGATGCGCACGTCACTGGCGTACAGCGCAGTGACAGGTACCGCCGCCAGCGCCGTCATGCCGCCGCGTGTTTCTGCAGTTCCACCTGCAACTGCGTCAGGCTCGGCGTGATGATCGGCACGAACGCGGCTTCGCGCCAGCGTCGCGCGAAACTGGTGTCGCGGTCCTGCAAATACGCCTTGCCGCCGCTGGCCTGCAATTCCAGCATGACGGCCTCCTGCACACTGTCGGCCAGCGCAATGCGCAGGCGGAACAGCGGCGCGGCGGCGGTTTTAAAGCGGCCGTCCTCGACGCCTTCGATCAATGTGGCCTCCTGCTGCGCCAGGGCGGCCTGCGCCGCTTCGATGCGTGGCAACAACGGGCCGCGCATGCTGGTTGAGAGCGCATGCGCCGAGCGCAAGGCGGCGCGCGCCAGGCCAATCGACATCCCGCATTGCATGCCCAGGAAACTCGGCCGCACGCCTGGCAGATAGGCGCGCGCGTCGAGATGGATCACGTGTTCGGCATCGATCTGCACCGCCTCGAGCTTGACCGCGGCAGTATTGCTGCCACGCAGGGCCATCAGGTCGAGATCGGCGCTGCGCGTGACCCCGGCGCTGCCGCTAGTGAACGCGACGATGGCCGGCGGCGCATCGCCCGCCACTTGCACGGCAGCGGCGGCAATGAAACCGTCCTTGCGCAGATTCGTGATCCAGGCCAGTGCGCCATCGAGCTGCCAGCCGTCGTCGGTCGGGGTTGCGCTGATCTGCAGCGACTCGATGCCGGATAAAAATTTCATCGCATTCGACAGGCCGGTCGCGCCGTTCACCGTCCCGGCCAGCAGTGGCGCCAGCCAGCGGGCGCGCAGGGCCGCGTTCGGACTTTGCAGGATGTATTCGATGAAAGTGCGCTGGCCCCAGAACACGAAGGCGGCCGCCAGCGAATGCTCGGCTACAGCGCTGATGGCCGCAATCGCGCTGCCGATACTGCCGCCGCTGCCGCCCAGTTCGACCGGCACGCCAGCGCGCAGCAAACCGGCATCGGCCAGGCGCGGCACGACGGCGTCGGCCAGCTCGGCGGTGGTGTCGAGCAGGTCGGCGTTGGCCTGCAGCCAGTCGCGCAGGCCGGGCGTGAGCAGCTCGCTGCCCGGCATCAGATGGCCCCGCTGGCGTAGGCTTGCAGCTGCGGGTTGATGGCAGTGCCGGCCAGCGTATTGGCAAAGTTACACAGCGTGGCCAGGCTAATCCCCAGCACCACTTCCAGCGCCTGCTGCTCGTTGTAGCCAGCCTCGATGAAGGATTGAAAACCGTCGTCGGGCACGGCGCCGCGGGTGGCGATGACGGCTTCGGCAAAGCGGCGCACGGCATCGAGCCTGGCGTCGCCGCAATCGACACCCTGCTGCAGCGCGCGCACCAATTCCACCGGCAACTGGGCTTTTTTGAGCGCCACGGCGGTGTGGCCGGCGACGCAGAAGTCGCAGCCATGGATGCGCGCGGCCGTGATTTGCACCACCTCGCGCTCGGCCAGCGTCAGGCTGGTTTCGGCGTTGATGCCTGACACCGTCATGTAGGTCTGGAGCGCTTGCGGCGAATTGGCCAGCACGCCGATCAGGTTGGGCAGGAAGCCGTTGTTGGCAATTGCCTTGGCGACGAAGGCAGCGCTGGCCTCGGGGGCGGTGTCTTGGGTATGCAGGGTCAGGCGGGACATGGCAGTGCTTTCTGAATGATTGTGGCCGCAATTCTACCGGGTGGCGGCGGCGCGATCCACTCGCCCTGCGCATGCACCACGGCGCCGGTGATGCAGCAACGACTTGCCTGAACGATCAAGTGCACTTTCACTTGCCAGCTCGCCCGCATTCTAATTGCAACTAACTTGCATTTAATAGAAAATCTCCCTAGAATACAGACGGGACGAAAGACCGCCTTTCAGCCACCTGTACCACCTCGCGTCGCGTGCAACCGGATTGCAGATGCAACACTGTCTCCGCAAGTGTTCACTGCCCATCCGCGAAACCGCGACCTCTCAGACGCAAGCAAGCTGCGATGGAAAAAAATATGGAAGCAGCACTTTTGCCAAACCCGGGCCTGTGGCTGATGTTTCTGCTGGGATTGCGGCATGGTTTCGACCCGGACCACATCGCCATGATCGACAGCATGACCTACCGCGTCTTTCCCGAGCGGCCACGCCTGGCGGCGTGGATCGGCACCTTTTTCGCGCTCGGTCATGGACTTGCAGTGACGGCCATCGCGGTGGCGCTTGGCGCCTGGGTCAGTGGCATCACGCTCTCGCCTGCAGTTCACCTCGTGCTGGACTGGTTGCCGACGCTGCTGCTCCTTGTCGTTGGCACCCTCAACCTGCGCGAGCTGCTTGGCAGCCGCCAATTTCAGCCGCGCGGCTGGAAGACGCAATTCCTGCCACGGCGCTTGCGCAATAGTTCGCATCCGCTTGCCATCGTGCTCATCGGCGTACTGTTCGCACTGGTATTCGACACGGCGACGCAAGCTGCAGCCTGGGGCTATGCCGCCGCTTCCAGTTCAGGCGCCATGGCGGCCCTGCTGGCCGGATTGACCTTCACCGCGGGGATGGTGCTGACCGACACCCTCGACGGGCGTCTTGTGGTCCGCCTTCTGCACCAGACGGCAGGACGCGGCGGCGCTGCCGCTTACAGGCGCCGGATCGGCTGGATTGTCGTCGTGATTTCTTACGCGATGGCCAGCTACGAGATCGCCATGCAACTGGCACCCGGTCTCGCGTTCGGCGATCTGTCGATAACCATGCTGGGCAGTGGGCTGTTCCTCACCATGGCGCTGGCGTATGCATTCACCTGCTGGCGCCTGCGTCAGGCGACCGTGCAAACAAGCAAGCAAGCATGACCGGCCCGGCCGCCATCGCAGAGCGGGTGCCGGTCACGGTGGTAACCGGATTCTTCGGATCGGGCAAGACAAGCTTGTTGCGCCGGCTCCTGGACGCGGACAGTGGCAAGCGCTTTGCCGTCGTCGTGCAGGCGTTCACGCACGCAGGCGATCAGCCTGGCCTGGCCATCGACAGCGTGGACGCTATCTGCGCGAGCGACGCTGGCCATCTCTGCTGCACGGTGTGCGGCGACCCGCTGGACGCCATGCTACAACTGGCGCGCCGCCGCGCCGCAGGCGGGATTCACTTTGCGCGTTTGCTGCTCGAAACGAGCGGGCTCGACGCGCCCGCTGCGACTGCCCAGGCTTTTCTGGCCGACCGGCAGATCGCCGCGCACTACCGGCTCGACGCGCGCATCACCATGGTCGACGCCTTCGACGCCGCCCGGCATGTCGAGCAATTCCGCGTAGTCCGCGAGCAGATCAGGTTGGCCGACCGCATACTGGTAGCGAAGTCCGACCTGGTGTCACCGGCGCACCTGCACAGCCTGATTGAGCGCCTGCATGCGATCAACGCGCGCGCGCCGGTGATGCTCGCGCACTTCGGACATACCGATCTGTCGCACTTGCATGACATCGATGCCTGCGGCCATGACGACATCGTCACGTGCGTGCCGGCGTGGTCACACGATGGCGGCGAGCGCCACGACGCGCTGATTTCATCGTTTGTGTTTCGGGCCACGCGCCCGTTCGTGGCAGGCAAGCTGGAGGCGCTGATGTCCGCACTATTCCAGCACCACGGCGAGGCCATGCTGCGTTACAAAGGCGTGATCGAGGTGGCGGGTATCCCGGCGCAGGTGATCTTCCAGGGCCTGCAGACACAGATGGTGTCGACCAGCGGGCGCCTGTGGGGCGCCTCCGAGCGCCGCGCAAGCGTGTTGCAATTTATCGGCTGCGGCCTGCCGCAAGACCTGTTCATGCAGCGCCTCGGGCAATGCCTGACGCACGCGAGCAGCGTGCACTGACAAGCGCCGCCGCCCGGCATGCATCATGCCGACTTGCGCGGTCGCGGATACTGGCGGGTGATGTCGAGCGGCACGGCATACGGCGAGTCCCAGGTCTGCAGGTACAGCTGTTTCAGCCGTGGTGTGATTTTCACGCGCGCGTAAGGAATGAAACGCCGGGCCGCCTGCGGCAAGCGCGGCGACCCAAGCCGCCGCACTGTCATCGTGAGCATGAAACGCCGGCTTCGGTGCATTGTTGCGCCGTCACGACCAGCGCGTGCGGCTTACGCTTAGGACTCTTCGAACTGTTCGGCTTGCCAATCCGGAAACGGATCCTGCAATGTTCCCCAGGCCTGCACACCACCTTGCAACTCGCTGTCGGTGAGCAAACAATGTGCGAATGCCTGTTCCACGCGGGTGCGGTCGAGCGCCTGTCCAATGAACACCACTTCATTGACCCGGTCGCCATACGGCTCTTCCCAGGTGGCCTCGATCTCGTCCCGGTCCGGATCGCCCAGCGGCGGCCAGTTGCTGCGCTCGCTCGCGGCCCACCAGCGCCCCACCGGCTCGACACTGGCAACACGTCCGGCCAGCGCGTACGACACCGCCCAGTCAGGGCGACTGGCCAGCCAGACATAGCCTTTGGCGCGCAACAGTCCAGGGAAATTGAGTGAAAGGAAGTCGTCGAAACGCTGCGGGTGCAATGGGCGTCGATCACGGACAACGAAACTGGCGATGCCATATTCCTCGGTCTCAGGGGTATGCTCGCCAGCCAGTTCACGGGCCCAACCGGACATCTGGCTGGCCCGTTCCAGGTCGAACTTGCCGGTTCCCAGCACCTCGCCGAGCGGCACCCGTCCGCGCTCGGCGAAGATGATCTTCGCAAGGGGATTGAGCGCTGTCAAGCTGGCGCCAAGCGCGGCGCGCCTGGCGTCGTCCATCAAATCGGTCTTGTTGACGACGATAACGTCGGCGAATTCCACCTGTTCGGCCAGCAGGGCCCCAAGGGTGCGCTCGTCGCCCTCCCCGGCCGTCTCGCCACGCTGGCCGAGAAAGTCGATGCCGAGATAGTCATCCAGGAAGGCATTGCCATCGACCACCGTCACCATCGTGTCGATGCGCGCCACATCATTCAGTGAAAAGCCCTCTTCGGTACGGAAATCGAAGGTGGCGGCCACCGGCATCGGCTCGGCGATGCCGGTCGACTCGATCAGCAGGTAGTCGAAGCGGCCTTCGGCGGCCAGCCTGCGTACTTCAAACAGCAGGTCCTCGCGCAAGGTGCAGCAGATACAGCCGTTGCTCATCTCCACCATGCGCTCTTCGGTGCGCGACAGGGCCGCACCGGCGCTGACCGTGCCGCTGGCGATCAGCGCCGCATCGATATTTATCTCGCTCATGTCGTTGACGATAATGGCAACGCGCAGCCCTTCGCGGTTGGCCAGGATGTGATTGAGGAGCGTGGTCTTGCCGGCGCCGAGAAACCCGGAAAGAATCACGGCGGGCAGGCGGCGATCTGGTTCAGTCATTGGAAATACCCTGTTCTATTGCAATTTAGTTGCAATAATACAGGAATCGACCCGACACATGCAATTAACTTGCATTACTGAAGCGCCGCAACCGCCGCCATCCGGCCAGGCCCACCAGGCCGGCCATCAGGAAGAACACGCAGGCCGCCGCCCACGGCAGCGCCGACTGGGTCGCACCCGGCGTGTACGCCGGCCGCCTGGCAAAGTCGGCCATCCCGAACGGCCGCTCCCGGAACAGATAGCCATAATAAAAATGGCGGATCTCGCGGTGAAACGCGGTCGTGCGATCCTGGTACGCCAACTGGGCCAGCAGGTCGGTATTGGCCAGCCGGTGCAGCACGGCCTGCGCCCCGACGCCGGGCAGCAGCCAGCCCAGGCGGTCGGTCCAGACCTGGCGCGCCACCAGGCCGGCCCGGTAGTCCCGCGCCTGGGCGGCCACGCCTTCGTCGCCCAGCTGGTTGAAGGCAAACAGCCATTTCCAGTGGAAGGTGGCCGGCAGCGGCGCGCTGTCCTGCCATGCCGGATGGCCCGCATAGAATTTGCGCATGGTCTCGGCCCGTGGCACTTCCCAGGCGCCATGGACCAGTTCGCGCTGCGCCAGCATCAGGTCGACGCCCTGGTGCACCGGAATGGCGCGGCTCAGGGCCACGTTCGCCAGCGCCGGCACGACCAGCGTCAGCACGGCCCAGGCCCCCATCAGCGCCGTGGCGTTGGTGACCGTGCGCCAGCCCAGCGTACCGACCAGCAGGCACACGCCGGTCCAGAACGCGAGATAGGCGGCGCTCACGGCAAGGACCAGGCAAGCGGCACCGACGCCGCTGCCGGCCGCCGCCAGCCCTGCCAGCACCGGCACGGCCAGGCATGCGAACAGCAAGGCGTAGCGCAGCGCCACCCGGCGCCGCCACATGTTCGCGCCACCCGGCATGGCCGCCAGCATGTGCAGCCGGCCCGATTGACGCTCGCCGGACACCAGGTCGTGCAGCAGCGCGATCGCAAACAAGGGCAGAAGGTAGATCAGGACGAAGGCAAAATCGAAGCGCCCCGGCAATGCCACCTCGGGATTGAAATTCTCGCCGTCGTACAGCTGCGCGTGCAAGCCCAGGGCCCGGATCCGCATCACCCAGGGCGACACGTCGCGCAGGCCGAGGGCGAGAAATGCCGTATCGGACGGCGCGTCCCAGGTCTGGAAGAACGTGTAGTAGGCCGGGCTCCCGCCTTCGGGACTGGGCCCGGAACGCGCTGCCAGCGCCGCGACATCGCGCTCGTTGAGCAGCGCGAGCCGGTCGATGGTCAGGCGCTGGCGCGCCGCCTCGTGCAGCCCGGACCAGACCGCGAGCGCGCTCAGTAACAGCAACAGCACCAGCGCGCCACTGGCCACACGGGCACGCAGTATCAGGCGCAGTTCGTGGATGATCGATTCCATCATGCGATTCTCCCGAGGCGTGCACCGAGCAGCCAGGTCAGCGCCGCCAGGCTGCATAGCCAGGCCAGCAGGATGGCGCCGGCAGGCACCACCCGCCGCACCGTGTCCGCCAATGGTGCTTCCTCAAACCGAAACGCGGGAAAGGTCGACCAGTGTTCATGCGAAATGCGGTTTTCCTTGCCGGGCGTGGTGTCGTCCGTATAGCGCACCTGGTCCACCTGCAGCCGGTTCAAGCCCTGCACCAGATTGTAGCGATAGCGCTCGCCCTGCTCCGTGAAGCGCCTGAAATTGCCCAGGTCGGTGCCGCTTGCCGCCATCGACAGGCGCTGCAGTGCCAGCGTCGGAACCAGCCAGGAAAAACCGTCGATGATGGCGTTCTGGCGCGCCTGGCGCTCGAACGTGTCAGCGGCATACTGGCCGAACAAGGCAGTCGAGGCGCGCTCGCCCTCCATCCCGACCAGTCCCTTGTAATTGACCGGCAGGTCTTCCACCCGCGCCACGCCGTATTGCTTCAATAGCGCTGCGCGAAACGCCACGAACTTCGGATCGTCGGGATTGTGCGCATCGCCCAGCGCCAGATAGTCGCGCTGCACCCCGATCGCCGTTTCGAACCGCGTCGGCACCTCGACCGCACTGTTTGCAAGATCGGGCACCCAGCGCGGCAGCAGGATCACGACGACGGCCCACACCGCCAGCAGCACCAGCAACGCGTCACGCCCGCGTGCGCACAGGAGCGACACCAGCACCACCGCCAGCGACCATGCCAGCAGCCACCCGCAATAGCCTGCCGCCAGCATCGCGGCGCCGATCCAGCGCGCTTCGCCATGCGCGGCCAGCAGGGCCAGACCGGCCAGTGCCGGCAGCAGCATCAACCCGGCGAAGCCGGACAGCGCCAGCAGTTTGCCCAGCACAATCTGGCGGCTGGCCACGCCCTGGGCCAGCAACACCCGCAAGGTGCCCGATTCGCGCTCGCGCGCCACCGCCGCGTGGCCGAAGAACACCAGCAGCAAGGGCGCCAGCACCTGCAGCACGAAGGCCGGCGTGAGTGCGCCAAAGCGCAGCAGCAGCGAGGTCTGGCGCACGTCGCCGAAGTTGGCGCTGTTCTGGCGGTGACCTTCCAGGAACAGCGTGTTGCCCGTGAAGCCGTCGATGCCGGGATCGAACGCCGCCAGCGGGTTCAGGGGACGGAACACGAACTGCCCGTAATGCACCACGCGATGGGGATGCCGGTCCGGTTGCGCCTTGAACTGGGCATCGACCGCGCCCTGATAGCGCGCGCGTTCGGCGCTGGCATGGCGCTGCTGCTCCCAGGCGTTCAACGACGCCACCAGCATCAGCACGGTCAACAGGCCCAGGCCGAAGACGGCAGCGCGGTCGCGCATCAGGGCGCGCCATTCCTCGCGTGCGATCCGGCGCACAAGCGTTTGCACATGCATCATGCGGCCACCCCGCCATAGCGGCGATGCAGGGCGCGCACGTCGAAGCGTTCGGCGCCGGCAGCGGCGACTTCTTCGCGCAGGCGTCCCGCGTCCAGGAAGCCGATCCGGTCAGCCACATCGGCGGCGCTGAGCAGGTCATGCGTGACCATCAATATTGCCACGCCCTGCGCACGCAGGGCAGCGAGCAGGCGATTGAATTCGGCGGTGGCCTGCGGGTCCAGGCCCGAGGTCGGCTCGTCGAGCAGCAAGGCCGGCACCTTGCGCGCCAGCGCCAGGGCAATCGCCACTTTCTGGCGCATCCCTTTCGAAAAACCGGCCACGCGGCGGTCGAACGCCGGCGCGGCCAGGCCGGCAGCGCCCAGGGCCTGGTCGATCGCGCCGGCGGCGGCCGGTTGCCCGGCCAGGTGCAGCAGGTAGGCGACATTTTCGCGCGCGCTCAGGTGTTCGTACAGCGCCACGTTCTCCGGGATGTAGGCCAGCTTGCGCCGCGCCGCATCGCTCTGGCGGGCCGGGTCGATCCCGGCCACGCGCACCAGGCCGGCGCTGGGCGCCAGGAAGCCCAGGAACAGATTCAGTGTCGTGGTCTTGCCGGCGCCGTTCGCGCCCAGCAAGGCGACAATCTCGCCGGCACGAACGTGCAGGTCGAGCTGCTGCAGGATGGTCTTGCCGGCGTAGCCGGCGACGACGCCGCTCGCTTCCAGCACCGTGCTGCTTGTGTCAATGGTCAAACGCCTTCTCCTTCATTGATGAATGGCTACCGCGAATGGGCACGCCGATAAAATGCAATCCAGTTGAAATGCAACCAACTTGCAATAATAAACGCAGCGTTTTATTATTGCAAACTTGTTGCATTAAACCTGACCTCTGGAGCTCTCTTTTGCATTCCGTATTCCGTCCTGCCCTGCCCCTCCCCCTGCGCGCTGTCGCCGGCGCCGTGTTGCTAGCCTGCTCGACCAGCGGCGCCGCGCTGGCCACTGAATTGGCCACTGAATTGGCCGATAGCGCCCCCTGCAGGTCGTCGAGGTCACCGGCGCCAGGGCCGACAAGGCGCGCATCCATCCCGGCGCCACCGCCAGGGACTTGCCGGGTAGCGTCACGAGCATCACCGCGCAAGACATCGCCACCCTGAACGTGGGCCGCGACATCTCGACTATCTTCCGGCGCGTGCCGGGCGTGGTGGCCAACAATATCGACCAGGGCGACACCGGCAACGGTTTTCGCATGCGTGGCTTCGCGACACAGGGCACGCATGGCGCCGACACCGCCATTTATGTCGACGGCGTGCCGCAGAACATGCCGTCCAGCCAGGGCGGCGCCGGCCACGGCCCGGCCTTCCTCGAGTGGCTGACCGGCGACATGATCGATACGGTCGACGTGGTCAAGGGCCCCGTATCGGCCCTGTACGGCGACCAGAACCGCGCCGGCTCGGTCGCCATCAGCACGCGCGAAGGCGGCGCCGCGACACCGTCGAGTGCTGCCGTCACGCTCGAAAGCTACGGCGGACGGCGCGCGTCGCTGACCCTGTCCGGCGACAACGGCACAGTGCGCTCCCTGCTGGTCGCCGACCGCTTCCACCTCGACGGCTTTCGCAACGGCGCGCAAACGGACCGCGGCAACGCGTTCTGGAAGCTGTCGACCACGCTCGGCGCTGGCCTGTATAGCCTGCGCGCCAGTTACTACACGGCGGACTACGCCGGGGCCGGCTACCTGTCGCTGCCGGCCATCGACGCCGGCCTGTCGCCCCGTTCCACCCAGTACAATCTGGCCGGCTTCGGCGAAGCCACGCGCAAGACGCTGGTATTCAACCGGCGCCCGGCGCAAGGGGAAGCCGGCTGGTTCGCCACTGCCTACGCCGAAGACTTCGAGCGCAGCCGGGCAATCACCACCAGCACCACCCAGCACACGTATGGCTACGACAAGCGCAACATCCTGGGCGCGCGCTACGACCGCTTCGACTACGACCTGGTCAACCGCAAACTGCCGGCCGCATCCACCGGCTACCAGGGGTCGGCGTTCACGCCCAAGTTCGGCGCCGTCTGGCAAGCCCTGCCCGGCCTGGAAGTGTTTTTGAATAGCGCGCAGGGCTTCCGTTCGCCTGCCGCGGAACAGATCAGCGCCAGCGGCAGCCTCGGCCCGCTGGGTGCGCCGGGCGGCAAGATCAATGCCGGCATCGCCCCAAGCAAGGTGACGTCGCACGACCTCGGCATCACGGCGCGCCCGGGCGCCGGCTGGACTGTCGCGGGCGCCGTGTATGCGATCAGGAACGACGACGAGATCATCAACACCGCGCCGGACGTCTACCTTGCCTCGGGACAGACCACGCGCCGTGGCGTCGAACTGGACCTGCGCTACCAGATCAGCCCCGACTTCAACGCTTACCTCAGCTATGGCCGCATCCTGCGTGCGCAACTGGACAATCCGACGCCCGGCACCGGCGCCCGGCTCTCGGTCCCGGCCCACACCTGGAAAGCCGGTGCCGGCCAGCGCCGCGCGCTCGGGTCGGGCCACCTGGCGCTCAATGGCGACGTGTACGTCACCGCCGCCAATCCGTACTACATGGGCACGCCCTCCCGGCAGCGCGCCATGCCGACCTACGTGCGCTATGACGTGAAGGCAGCCTACGACGTCGGCACCTGGCAGGCGGCCCTGTTCGCGACCTTCCAGCCGCATGAAACGGCCAGCGACATCGCCTACGGCAGCGCCGCCGGGCTGCTGGTGTCGACCGTGCCGCGCACGCAGGCCGGCGCATCGCTGCGCCACTTCTTCTGAGCAAGGCGGGATCTGCGATGAATGCTGCCATTGCCATCGACGGTGTGCGCTTCGGCTGGCGCGGGCCGGCTGACGCCTGCCTCGACTTGCCGCACTTTTCGGTGGCGCAGGGCGAGCGCGTGTTCATCCATGGCCCCAGCGGCAGTGGCAAGAGCACGCTGCTGGCCATCCTGGCCGGCGTGCTGGTGCCGCAGGCCGGCAGCGTGCGCATTGGCGCCACCGACATTGCGGCCCTGCCAGCCGGCCGGCGCGATCGGTTCCGAGCCGACCATGTCGGCTTCCTGTTCCAGCAATTGAACCTGCTACCCTACCTGTCGGTGCTCGACAATGTTTTGCTGCCGTGCCGCCTTTCCCTGCACCGCCGCCTGCGCGCCGAGGCTGCGTCCGGCGCCAGCGCGCGCGCCGAAGCGCAGCGCCTGCTGGCGAACCTGGGCATCGCGCCGGACCTGTACTTGCGCCCGAGCGCGCAACTGAGCGTCGGCCAGCAACAGCGCGTCGCTGCCGCGCGCGCCCTGATCGGGCGCCCCGACATCCTGATTGCCGACGAACCCAGCGCCGCCCTGGACGCCGCCAACGAGCAGGGTTTCCTCGAGCTGGTCATGGCCGAAACGACCTTTCCGGCGGCCCTGATCATGGTCAGCCACGACCTGCGCCTGGCGGCGCCGTTCGACCGCTGCGTCGCGCTGGCGGACCTGAACCTGGCGCGACCTGGCGCCGTCGCGCCATGACCACCATCCTGCTGCTGGCCTGGAAAAGCGCCTGGAGCCGGCGCTTCGCACTGAGCCTGACCTTCCTGTCGATCACGCTGTCGGTGGCGCTGCTGGTCGCGGTGGAACGGATGCGCCACGGCGCCCACGCCAGCTTTGCAGCATCGGTATCGGGCACCGACCTGATCGTCGGGCCGCGCAGCCATCCGGTCCAGTTGTTGCTCCATGCCGTGTTCCACATCGGCGCGGTGGACACCGGCATGGCGTGGGACAGCGTCGAACGCATCGCCGCCGACCCTGCCGTGGCATGGACGATTCCGCTGACGCTGGGCGACTCGCACCACGGCTTCCGGGTGCTGTCGACCTCGATCGCCTATTTCGAGCATTTCCGCTATGGCAGCCGGTAGCCGTTGCAGTTCGCCGCCGGCACGCGCTTTAACCAGCTGTTCGATGTGGTGCTGGGGGCCGAAGTGGCCAGCCGCCTGGGCTACCGCGTGGGCGACCGCCTGACCCTCGAGCACGGCCTGGAAGAAACCGGCCACGCCGGGCACGCCGATCGCCCCTTCACTGTGGCCGGCATCCTCGCGCCCACCGGTACGCCGGTCGACCGCACCCTGCACATTGGCCTGGAAGCGATGCAGGCGCTGCACCTCGACTGGCAAGGCGGCGCCCAGATCCCCGGGGGGCCAAACAAACCGGCCGACCTGCGCAAATTCGACCTGCGCCCGACCCAGGTGAGCGCCGTGCTGGTGGGCCTGAAACAGCGCGCGGCGGTCCTGCGCATGCAGCGGCTGCTGCCGGCCAGGATGGCCGAACCGGTCAGCGCCGTCATGCCCGGCGCCGCGCTCGACCAGCTATGGCGCCTGACCGCCGGCGTCGAGAGCGCGCTGCGCGCCGTCGCGGCGCTGGTACTGGTGGTGGCGCTGGCCGGCCTGGCCGCCGCCGTGCTGACCAGCCTGCACGAGCGGCGCCGTGAAATGGCGGTCCTGCGCGCGCTCGGCGCCAGCCCCGGCCACATTTTTATGTTGATGCTGTGCGAAGGCCTGGGCCTGTGCCTGGCCGGCAGCGCGGCCGGCGGGGCCATTGTGCAGCTCGCTGCAACCGGCCTGGCGCCGGCGCTGCTGGCGCGCTTCGGACTGGTGCTCGAGATCGCGGCGCCCGGCCCTGACGAATGGCTGCTGCTGGCCACCATCATGGGTGCCGGGCTGGCAGTGAGCCTGCTACCAGGCTGGCGCGCTTATCGCCTGTCGCTGGCCGACGGCCTGTCCCCGAAAGTATGACGATGCGTGGCAAGATCTTTCTCATCCTGGCATTGGCGGCACTGGCGGCCGGCGCGCTGTTGCTCGCGCGGCTCAACCAGCCCCGGACAGCGACGCCCACAGCACCGGCGCCGCCGGCGCGCGCCCCGATCCTGGTGCCGGACGCGCCGTTCGAAGAGACCGACTGGTTCGCCCTGGTGCCGCGTGATTGGGAGCCCGGCAAGACCTTCGGCGCAGACATCGCGCGCTTGAGCGACAAGGACCCGCGCGCCATCGACGCACTGGAAAAACTGCGCGCGGCCTGGGCCGATGCCCCGGTCGAACCGGCAATGGCCGGCGCACGCATCCGGATCGGCGGCTTCGTCATCCCGCTCGACACCGACAATGGCGCCGTCACCGAATTCCTGCTGGTGCCGTATTTCGGCGCCTGCATCCACGCGCCGCCCCCGCCGGCGAACCAGGTCATCCACGTGTTCGCGCGCCGCCCGCTGCGGCACCTGACGATGATGCACCCGGTGTATGTGAGCGGCACACTGCGCGTGGCACGCGACAAAACGCCGGGTAGCGCGGCCGGTTTGATCGACACGATCGGCTACGAGATGGACCTCGAGAAAGTGGCGCCGTACAAGCTGGATTGAGGCAGCCGCCCAAGGCAGGCGACGCTGCGGCGCCGGGACCTGCGTGCTAAAATCGTGCTTACAAGGGATAAACAATGCAATTCACAGCGGCACAACAAGCGGAAACACTGATCAGGGCCACCGGCGCCCGCCTGACACGCTCGCGCAGCCGCGTGCTCATTTTCCTGCTCGAGCAAGCCCGTCCCCTGACCCACCACGAGATCCATGAACAGCTGCCCGGCGACGTCATCGACGCCGTCACGCTGTATCGCGTGCTCGAATGGCTGACCGCCAACAACATGATCCACCGCATTGCCGGCGCCGACCAGGTCTGGCATTTCAGTGCCAGCAGCAGCGCCAGGCCAGGCGACCACAACCATGACCATGCGCATTTCCAGTGCACCAATTGCGATTCGGTAACGTGCTTTAACGACATGCCGCTGCCAAAACGTCAAAAGATGCCAGACGGGTTCACCAGCCAGGAAGTCGAATTCCTCATCAAGGGTATTTGCCCGCGCTGCGGCGAACAATAAGCACAGCAAGCGACCACCGTTCGGGCTGCGATGCTGACAACGCGGCGAAAGACGCGCCATCAGGGAACGTATTTCCGCTAAAAACAAGCTTGCGGCGTCGCTGGCAATGCCGAGATTCGGTTGGTTCAGCTTTGCAACGGTCATTTGCTGCCACCGCGCACAGTACCCCGATGCCGGCGCAACCGAGCGCCCCGAGACGCAGGCCGTCCGGACGAGTCCGGGGAAAGATCGGCACCGGGATTTCATTACGACAATGAAATACCTATTTTTCCTGGCGATTTTTTGTTTACAATAATGTATTGCTAACACTAAAACAGTGTGGTGCCAGGGTAGCCAGAAGCGACGCCTTGCGGCCTTATCATAAAAGCAACTGGACTTTTCCGGCGAGAACGCGCAGTCAGCCGGGCTCACTGGCGGCGTGGAATGGCTTGAAACCTCGTCACAACGATCGGCACGCTGTGCAGGCAACGCTGACAGGTGCGTCCCGCAGCACCAGATCGCCCTTGCGAATGCAGGCAAACACCGGATCGTTTGAGGCGACAATCGCCGCACGAACATCCAATGAAGACAGGTAGGCAGGATGGAAAGTTTCGAGTTGTGGCAGTCGAGAATGAAGGAGCTGACTGATTTGGGGGAAAAAGGCACGATGTTGTTTCTTGCGTACAAACCGATCTCTGAATCGGATGCCAAGGCAGCAGGCTTCGAGCTGGTCGGCACAACCTGGGACGCATCGGGGAACCCGGCCAAGGCCTACAAGCCCGGTTCCACCAAGATAACGGCATACGTTTGTGTCGTCTGCAACAGAACGTCCAAGCTGGACCAAGGCATGTATTGCTGCGGAAAAAAACGCATCCTGAGTAGCTGACAAGTCTGCGCGTGGGCGACCTCCCGGGCTGTGCCTGGTGAATCCGGGCGCTACGCACAGGACCTGGCAGCCAGGCTGCGCGTCATGTCAATGCGCTATCGGCGCCAGTGAGATCGAGCGCCCACCTTCGCGATGATGCCGGCATCAAGCCCGTCAGCCCCCCGAACATTCTGTGCGCCCGTGTCAGGCGCCGTTGGTTTGCGCGACGTCTGGCCCAGAATGCCGATCGGACCAGCGCCCGCCGGCGACGGCCATAGTTCCCCGACGATTGCAAGGCTTGCGCTCGCCACGCCGGTTGTTGTCTGTCGCATTCACACACAAACCAAAAAAAATTTCCCAATAAAACTTATAATTGCATCTTAGAACTAATTAATGCGTGGGATGGTCCCGCCAAACTGGAAGATGAGAATGTTGAAGAGTTTTGTTTCAAATATGCGGATCGGGAAGCGCCTGGGTATCGGCTTTGTGTTGATCCTGGCCATGACGGTACTGATCGCCATCGTCGGCGCGTCGCGCCTGAGTAACGTGGCGAGCGCGACCCGTGTCATGATGGCCGAGCCGTTGACCAAAGAACGCCTGATCACCGACTGGTATGGCCTCAATTTCGCCTCGATTCGTCGCACAGCCGCCATTGTCAAGAGCAGCGACCCTGCTCTTGGCCCGTATTTCAAGGAGGACGCAGCCGCCTCCGTGGCGCGCGCTGCCGAACTGCTCAAGCAGATCGAGCCACTGATCGCCGGGGACAAGGAAAAAGTGCTGTTCGAGAAAATTCTCGCGCAGCGCAAGGTGTACAGCGCCTCGCGCGACGGGGCCGTCAAGGCCAAGGCAGCCGGCGATGAAGAAGGCGCCATCCGGATCCTCGACAGTGCATTTACGCCGGCGGCCAAGGTGTACCAGGATTTGCTGCAAGCCCTGGTGACCTTGCAGCGCGAAAGCATCGATGCCACCGCCAAGGACATCGATGCCGACGCCACCCACGATGTCACCCTGATCATCGCGCTGACCGGGTTTGCGCTGGCGTTTGGCGCACTCTGTTCGTGGCTGCTGACTACGGGCATCACCCGGCCGCTGCGCCAGGCGCTGGCGGCGGCCAAAACAGTGGCCGGCGGCGACCTGACACTCAACATCGATGTGTCCTCGCAGGATGAAACCGGCGCACTGCTGCATGCCCTGAGCGATATGAACGACAACCTGGTCAACATCGTCACCCAGGTCCGCAGCGGCACGGACAGCATTGCCACGGCGTCGAGCGAGATTGCGGCCGGCAATATGGACTTGTCGTCCCGCACCGAGCAGCAGGCCAGCTCGCTCGAAGAAACCGCGTCGTCGATGGAAGAATTGACGTCGACGGTGAAACAGAACGCCGACAACGCGCGCCAGGCCAACCAGCTGGCGCACGCCGCAGCCGAGATTGCCAGCCGCGGTGGTTCGGTGGTGGCCGAGGTGATTGCGACGATGGGTTCGATCAATGCGTCGTCACGCAAGATCGTCGACATCATCAGCGTCATCGACGGTATCGCGTTCCAGACCAATATCCTGGCGTTGAACGCCGCCGTTGAAGCGGCCCGGGCCGGTGAGCAGGGACGCGGTTTTGCCGTGGTTGCCAGCGAAGTGCGCAACCTGGCCCAACGCTCGGCAGCCGCGGCCAGGGAAATCAAGGGTTTGATCGACGATTCGGTCAGCAATGTGGGCATCGGCACCAGGCTGGTCGACCAGGCCGGCGCGACGATGGGCGAAGTGGTCGCCAGCGTCAAGCGGGTGACCGACATCATCGGCGAAATCGCCAGTGCCAGTCAGGAGCAGACCCATGGTATCGAACAGGTCAACCAGGCGATCAGCCAGATGGACCAGGTGACCCAGCAAAATGCGGCGCTGGTCGAAGAAGCGGCGGCGGCTGCCGATTCGCTGCAAAATCAGGCGCATGGGCTGGCCGACGTGGTCGGCGTGTTCAAACTGCGCGCCCAGGAAACCGGGGCTGGTCGCCATGCACCAGCGCCCGCCTCTGCCGCGCGTGCAGGTGCGCACGTAAAACAGCTGGGCCTGGCTAACGGGCGCAAGAGCGAGCGCTAACCGCCCGTCACTGACGGCGCTGGCATGCAACTTCACGCCGCTGCTGCGATTTCTCCCGGGATCGATAGCGGCAACATCGAGCCCGTCGCGCCGTAGCGGGCATGCCATGACAGCGCCTCTTCCAGCACATGCGGGGTGTGGCCGCCGCGCAGGTTGGCCGCGGCCACATAGTCGCGCAGCATCTGGCGGTAAGGTTCCGCCACGCAGTTCTCGATGATCACCGCAGCGCGCTCGCGCGGCGCCAGAGCGCGCAGGTCGGCCAGGCCAATCTCGGTCACGATGATGTCGACGTCGTGTTCATCGTGGTCGACATGCGCCACCATCGGCACAATGCTCGACACCAGGCCGCCCTTGGCGACCGACTTGGTGGCGAACACGGCCAGGTAGGCATTGCGCGCAAAGTCACCCGAGCCGCCGATGCCGTTCATGATGTGCGTGCCGCCCACGTGGGTCGAATTGACGTTGCCGTAAATATCGACCTCGAGCGCCGTGTTGATCGCGATGATGCCCAGGCGGCGTACCACCTCAGGGTGGTTGCTCACCTCTTGCGGGCGCAGCACCAGGCGGTCCTTGTAACGGGCGATGTCGCCGAACACCTGGGCGCCCTTCTGCGCCGACAGCGTAATCGATGAACCGGAGGCGAAGTCGAGTTTGCCGGCGTCGAACAGGTCGAAGGTCGAATCCTGCAACACCTCCGAGTACATGGTCAAGTGCGCGAACGGGCTGTCGATGAAGCCGGCCATGACGGCATTGGCAATCGTGCCGATGCCCGCCTGGATCGGCATCAAGCGCTCGGTCAGGCGCCCCAGTGCCACTTCGCGCTCGAAAAAGGCGACCAGGTGCGCCGCAATTGCCGCCGTGTCGGCGTCGGCTGGCAGATTGGTCGAGCAGCTGTCGCCTTTCTCGGTGATCACGATGGCGGCGATTTTTTCCGGGTCGATCATGATGGCGGTGGTGCCGATGCGGTCGCTCGCCGTCATCAAGGGAATCGGCTCGCGCTGCGGGCGATGTTTGGGAATGAAGATATCGTGCAGGCCTTCGAGCGCCAGCGAGTGCGCCAGGTTGATCTCGACGATGACCTTCTTCGCAAGAATCGCAAAACTGGCGCTGTTGCCCACCGAGGTGGTCGGGATGATGGCGCCGCTGTCGGTGATGGCGATGGCTTCGATGATGGCGACATCGACCGGCGCGATCTGTCCGGTGCGCAGCAATTCAACGGTTTCCGACAGGTGCTGATCGATGAACATCACTTCGCCGCGATTGATCGCCGCGCGCAGCGTGGGGTCGGACTGGAACGGCATGCGACGCGCCAGCACGCCCGCTTGCGTGAGGATTTTGTCGACGTCGCCACCCAGCGATGCGCCGGTCATCAAGGTGACCTGCAGTGGCGTGTGGCGCGCGCGCTCGGCCAGCGCCAGCGGCACCGCCTTGGCATCGCCGGCGCGCGTGAAACCGCTCATGCCGATCGTCATGCCATCCTCGATCAAGGCGGCGGCGGCGGCAGCGCTGGTGACGCGCGCGCGCAACAACGGGTGGCGAATGCGATCCTGGTACTCGTCATGCATTGTGTATCCTTTTGAACGAAAAAAAACGGCCCGGCGGAAAGTTAAGTCAGGCAATCGTGCACCGGCGCCAGTGGCGCCGGTACGTACGGGTCGCGCAACGCCGAGCGCAGGTCGATTTCGATCGCGCGGCAAATGGCGTCGAGCGGCAAATCGTTCGGTTCGAGGCCGAACGGCTCCTCGATCTCGTCGCCAAGCGCATCGAGACCGAAAAAGGTATAGGCAACGATGGCCACCACGAATGGCGTCATGAAGCCGATCGAATCGACCAGTCCGAACGGCAACAGGAAACAATACAGGTAGGCGGTGCGGTGCAATAACAGCGTGTAGGAGAACGGCACCGGGGTATTCCTGATCCGTTCGCAAGCGGCGGCGGCGCCGGTCAGCGCCGACAGGGTGCTGTCGATCGCCACGACCAGGCAAGGGTCGATGCGGCCCTGTTGCAGGCACAGGCGCAAATCCATGCCCATGGCGAGCATCAGGAAGTCCGGCTTGTGCAGCGCCTGCTGCATCTGCGCCCATTCGGCCGGCAGCAACAAGGCCTGCATGCCGGCGTGCGATGGCTGGCTGCGCAACAGGTCGCGCAGCGCATGGCTAAAGGCGATGGCCCGGTAGATCATGCGCACACGCACATCCGTCAAGCCATCGGCGGCCTGGGCCGGCGCCGGATGGTCAATCAGGCTGAGGCACTGGCGCGCCAGATTGCGGCTGCGCAGCACCAGTTCACCCCACAGCTTGCGCCCTTCCCAGAAGCGGTCGTAGGCGGCGTTATTGCGAAACCCGAGGAAGATCGACAACGGCAAGCCGATCAGCGTGAACGGGATCGTCGACAAGGTGATCTTCAGTGCGAACAGATCGCCGTGCGACCAGGTCACGAGGGTGGCGATGCCGATATTGACGAGCAACGCCGGCAAAATGCGCGGCAACACCGAGCCGCGCAAGGCGAGGAACAATTTGAGCCCGGAGGGCCGCTCGCGTACCATCATGGTGTGTCGTTCCGTTGACCAATGGGCCGCAAGACAGGGGTATAATTTACTAGCATGCGAGTGATTTAATCACTCATATGCTAGTAAGTCAAGCCGTAGGTCCACTGCCAACAGGGCGTTTGCCCACCGCCAAACCAATCTGGAGATCATGTGCCCAACCGCTTCACACATCGCAACTTGCCACAGCAGCTACTCAAGGCGCGCGATGCGCTGATGGCGCATTTCCGGCCCATCCTCAATCACTACGCGCTCAGTGAACAGCAGTGGCGCATCCTGCGTGCGCTCGATGAACACGGCCAGCGCGAGCCGCGCGAACTGTGCGCGCAGTGCCAAATTCTCAGCAGCAGCATGGCCGGGATCCTGGCGCGCATGGAAGAAACCGGGCTGGTACAGCGCGTCGGCGTCGCGTCCGACCAGCGGCGCGTGCTGGTGCGCCTGGCGCCGCAGGGAGACGCGCTCATCGATGAGATGGCGCCGCTGATCGAATTGCAGTACCAGTATCTCGAGCAGGCCTTTGGCAAGGCGGCGCTGGAGACGCTATCGGCTGCGCTCGAAGGCTTTATCGTTGCCCAGGCCAAGCCGGTGCGGCGCGTGGTACTACCAGCATTGCCATAAGCGCGACCGCGCAACCGAATTACACGTCAGTTACGACCGGGACCAGCGGGCTGTGACGGCGGCGCGCGCCGGACTTTTACGGTATGCTCGCGCATTGCCTGTATCCTGTATCGACCCATGCGCCTGACCACCTATACCGACTACGCCCTGCGCACGCTGCTGCATGTCGGCACCAACCAGGGCCGGCTGGTGACTGTCGAAGAAATCGCCACGCTGCACGCCATCTCCAAAAATCACATCATGAAGGTGGTCCATCAGCTGGGCATGTTTGGTGTCGTCGAAACGGTGCGGGGCCGCAGCGGCAGGCTGCGTCTGGCGCAGCCTGCCGGCACCATCAATATCGGCGCCGTGGTCCGCTTTACGGAGTCAGATTTCTACATGGCTGCGTGCTTCGATCCGGACGGCGTGCCGTGCGGCCTGCACGGCGCGTGCGGTCTGAAACACGTCCCGATCGATGCGACAGCCGCCTGCCTGGCCGTGCTCGATGCGACCACGCTGGCGGACCTGTTGCCCGAGCCGGTGCCGGCGCATGCGGTGCGGCGGTTTCATCCCCCGCCGCAGAAAATCGAGCACTAGCGCGGCGGCTATTGCAGCGCGCTGGCCGGCCCGAAAAACGCGCAGTGCGTCTGCTGTTCCGGCCCCCCCCAGTTCCTGCAGGCTGCGTTTCACCGATTGCATGAACGGCAGCGGGCCGAGGAAATACACGTCCACGTCGCGCGACGCTGGCATCCATTGCGCAAGCAGCGCCGTGTTCAGATAGCCGCTCGCATCGGCAACCGGCGCCGCCACGTCCGGCTCGCCGTAGCAGTAAAAGCGGCGCAGCTGCGGATGCTGGTCTGCGAGCGCGTCGACATGGCTGCGGAAGGCATGCACAGCGCTGTTGCGCGCTGCGTGGATGAAATGGACCGCTCGCCCCGCCGCCAGCGCGGCATCGAGCATCGGCAGCGTGGGCGTAATGCCGACCCCGCCACTGATCAGGACCAGCGGCCGCGTGCCCTCGCACAGCACAAACACACCGGCTGGCGCAAACAGTTCGACGACATCGCCTGCCGCCACGCGCTCGTGCGGGAAGCGCGACACCTGCCCCGACGTCTCACGCTTGACGCTGATGCGGTAGGTGCTGCCATTGCTGGCCGCCGAGAGCGAGTACTGGCGCCGCGCCGGCGCACCGTCGACCATGACATGCAGCCCGATGTACTGGCCCGGCATGTGCGCCATCACCGGCTCGCCGTCCTCGGGCGCCAGCACGAACGAGGTGATCTAGGCGCTCTCGGCCGTTTTGCTGCGCACGACGAAGCGGCGTGCACCGTTCCAGCCGCCCGCAGCAGCGATCTGTGACGCATAGATGGCCTGCTCGGCGCCCATCAGAAAATCGGCCAGCTGGCCATAGGCCGCACCCCACGCGGCGATGACCTCGTCGGTGGCAATCTCCGCGCCCAGCACGGCCCGAATGGCTTTCAGGAGCGACGCCCCGACCATGGGATAGTGCGCCGCTTCAATCTGCAGCGACACGTGCTTGTTGATGATGGTCGTCACCAGCGGACCAAGCGCTTCCAGCGCGCTCGATATTGCGCGCATACGCCAGCACCGCGTTGGCCAGCGCGCGCTGCTGCACGCCGTCTTTCTGGTTGGACTGGTTGAAGTACGGGATGACTTCGGGATAGTCGTCGAACAGCGTCAGGTAGAACTGGCGCGTCAGCGCTTCACCGCCGGTCTCAAGGAGGGGAACGGTGGCGCTGACGATGGCGCGGTGCTGGGGGGACAACATAGGGGTGCCTTTCGGGTGAGGTGGCGCATGCAGGTCCCTCAGCCCATGGACAGATCGAGCGATCCTATTTTTCCCAGTCGCGCGAGCGGTCCACGGCGCGCTGCCAGGTGGCCAGGCGGCACTCGCGCTCGTCCGCGCCCATGGTCGGCTCAAACCGGCGCGCCAGGCGCCACTGGCCCTGGATTTCTTCCAGCGAAGCCCAGAATCCGACCGCCAGTCCGGCCAGATACGCCGCGCCCAGCGCCGTGGTTTCCGTCACCACCGGACGCACCACCGGCACGTTCAGGATGTCGGCCTGGAACTGCATCATCATGTCGTTGCGCGCGCCGCCGCCATCGACCCGCAATTCGGTCAGGGGAATCGCGGCGTCTTTCTGCATCGCCGTCAGCACATCGACATTCTGGCAGGCCACCCCTTCCAGCGCCGCCCGGGCGATGTGGCCGCGCCCGGTGCCACGCGTGATGCCGACCAGGGTGCCGCGCGCGTACGGGTCCCAGTAGGGTGCGCCCAGGCCGGCAAACGCCGGCACGAACACCATGCCGCCGGTATCCGGCACGCTCATGGCGAGCGCCTCGACTTCCGACGCATTGCGGATGATGCCCAGGCCGTCGCGCATCCACTGCACGGCGGCGCCGGCGATGAAGGCGCTGCCTTCGAGCAGATAGTCGGTGCGCGCCGGCCTGCCCTGCCCCGGTTGTTCCAGCGTCCAGCCCACCGTCATCAACAGCCGGTTGCGTGACGCGATCGGCTGCTGGCCGACGTTCATCAGCATGAAGCAGCCGGTACCATAGGTATTTTTTGCCATGCCCGGCTGCAAACAGGCCTGGCCGAAGGTGGCCGCCTGCTGGTCGCCGGCGATGCCGGCGATCGGCAGAGCGGCGCCAAACAGCTCGGGCCGGGTATGCGCCGAGACGGCGCTGCTGGGCACAATTTGCGCCAGCAGGCTGCGCGGAATTGTCATCAGCGCCAGCAGTTCATCGTCCCAGTCCAGCGTCTCGATATTGAACAGCATGGTGCGCGCCGCGTTGCTGGTGTCGGTGATGTGCGCACCGCTCATTTTATAGATCAGCCAGGAGTCGACCGTGCCGAAGGCCAGTTCGCCGCGCTCGGCGCGGGCGCGCGCCTCCGGCACGTTGTCGAGCAGCCATTTCAGCTTGGTTGCCGAAAAATACGCATCGAGTACCAGCCCGGTTTTGCGCTGCACCAGCGGTGCCAGGCCCTGCTCGCTCATCTCCTCGCACAGCGCGGCATTGCGCCGATCCTGCCAGACAATGGCGTTGGCCACCGGTTCACCGCTGGCGCGGTCCCACAGCACGGTGGTTTCGCGCTGATTGGTCACGCCGATCGCCGCGATCTGGGCGGCCGTGACGCCGTGTTCGCGCATGACCTGCTGCGCCACCGCGAGCTGCGAGCGCCAGATGTCATTGGCATCGTGCTCGACCCAGCCCGGCTGCGGAAAAATCTGGGGAAATTCCTGCTGCGCGCAGGCATGCGGATGACCATCATGGTCAAACAGGATGGCGCGCGAACTGGTCGTGCCCTGGTCCAGGGCGAGTATGTAATTGGTCATAGGATTCAATGATGCATGGAACAACCGCGCCCGGGGTGCGCAGCAAAGCGGCCCGGGCGCGGCGGCGGGTGCGGCAAGTGCCTGGTGTTACCTGACGCGTCCTTCCTTCCAGGCCTGCAGCAGTTTATCGTAGCTGATGGTCTCGCCCTTCGGCTTTTCGTTGGCCAGCTTTTTCCAAGGGGCGGCGGTATCGGACAGATACTTGTTCGGGTCACCCTTCGGATTGAGCTTCGGGGCGCACGCCTTCATGCCGGCGCGTTGCAGGCGCGCCATGACGTTGTCCATTTCCTCGGCCAGGTTGTCCATCGCCGCCTGCGGGGTGCGCTCGCCGGTGACGGCGGTGGCGACGTTCTTCCACCACAGCTGCGCCAGTTTCGGATAGTCCGGCACGTTGCTGCCGGTTGGCGTCCACGCCACCCGCGCCGGGCTGCGGTAAAACTCGACCAGGCCACCGTATTCCGCCGCATGTTTGGTGAAGTAGTCATGCCGGATGTCGGAATCACGAATGAAGGTAACGCCCACGATCGATTTTTTCAGCGAGACCGTTTTCGAGGTGACGAACTGGGCGTACAGCCACGCCGCCGCCTTGCGGTCGCTCGGGGTCGACTTGAACAGGCCCCAGGAGCCGACGTCCTGGTAACCGTTCTGCATGCCCTCTTTCCAGTACGGGCCGTGCGGCGACGGCGCCATGCGCCATTTCGGCGAGCCGTCCTTGTTCACGACCGGCAGGCCGGGCTTGGTCATGCCGGCGGTGAAGGCGGTGTACCAGAAAATCTGCTGGGCGACCTCGCCCTGGGCCGGCACTGGCCCCGCTTCCGAGAACGTCATGCCGTTGGCCTGCGGCGGCGCATACTTTTTCATCCAGTCGATGTACTTGGTCAGCGCAAACACAGCCGCCGGCGAATTGGTGGCGCCGCCGCGCGACACCGAGGCGCCCACCGGGGTGCACTTGTCGGCGGCAACCCGGATGCCCCACTCGTCCACCGGCAAGCCATTCGGGATGCCCTTGTCGGCCGCGCCAGCCATCGACAGCCAGGCATCGGTGAAACGCCAGCCCAGCGACGGGTCCTTCTTGCCATAGTCCATATGGCCGTACACCTTCTTGCCGTCGAGTTCCTTGACGTCATTGGTGAAGAATTCGGCGATGTCTTCATACGCGGACCAGTTTTGCGGCACCCCCAGGTCATAGCCATACTTGGCCTTGAATTTGGCCTGCAGGTCCTTGCGTGCGAACCAGTCGGCGCGGAACCAGTACAGGTTTGCGAATTGCTGGTCCGGCAGCTGGTACAGTTTGCCGTCCGGCGCGGTGGTGAAGCTGATGCCAATAAAATCTTTCAGGTCCAGGCCCGGATTGGTGAATTCCTTTCCGGCGCCTTGCATGTAGTCCGACAGCGGCTCGATGGCGCCGTAACGGTAGTGGGTGCCGATCAGGTCGGAATCGGAAATCCAGCCGTCATAAATGCTTTTGCCGGACTGCATCGAGGTCTGCAGTTTTTCGACCACGTCGCCTTCCTGGATGATGTCATGGCGCACCTTGATGCCGGTGATTTCCTCGAACGCCTTGGCCAGGGTTTTCGATTCGTAGACGTGGGTGTCGATCGTTTCCGACACCACGGAAATCTCCTTGATGCCCTTCTTCTTGAGCTTGTCGGCCGCATCCATGAACCATTTCATTTCCGCGAGCTGCTGCTGGCGGTTCAGGCTCGATGGCTGAAACTCCTTGTCGACCCAGGTTTCGGCCGATTTCTGATCGGCCCATGCAGCGCCGGATAGCAGCATGGCGGCAGCGGCCAGTACGGATAACTTTGCTTTCATTTCATCTCCATTATTATGAACTTCGACTCGCAAACGCTGGGCGTCAGCCCCAACGCATCATCACCAACAACAACACAAAACTGAGTCCGGCGCCGATCGCCTGTGGCAGGTCGGTCAGGCCGGTCCATGCCAGGTTGACATAGGCCGCAGTGAGCAAACCAATAAACAGGCGGTCGCCGCGCGTGGTGGGAATCGGCAGGAATCCCTTGCGTTCGATGCTCGGCGAGCGGATCTGCCAGATCGTCATCCCAGCCAGCATCAGCAATATCGCAACGAAGAAAATGGCCACCGGTGGGGTCCAGGCCATCCAGCCAAAAAGAGACGCGGTGCTATCCATGTTTTATACCCTCCCCATCGCAAAACCCTTGGCGATGTAATGCCGCACAAACCAGATCACCAGCGCGCCCGGCACGATGGTGAGCACCCCTGCCGCGGCCAGCACGCCCCAGTCCATGCCGGCGGCCGACACGGTGCGCGTCATGGTGGCGGCAATCGGTTTCGCGTTGACCGAGGTAAGCGTGCGCGCCAGCAGCAGTTCGACCCAGCTGAACATGAAGCAGAAAAACGCCGTGACGCCAATCCCGGATTTGATCATTGGCAGAAAAATTTTCACGAAGAAGCGCGGAAAACTGTAGCCGTCGATATACGCCGTTTCGTCGATCTCCTTTGGAATGCCGGACATGAAGCCCTCCAGGATCCACACCGCCAGCGGCACATTGAACACCATGTGCGCCAGCGCCACGGCCAGGTGGGTGTCCATCAGACCGACGGTGGAATACAGCTGGAAGAATGGCAGCAAGAACACGGCCGGCGGCGTCATGCGGTTGGTCAGCAGCCAGAAAAACAGGTGCTTGTCGCCCAGGAAGTTATAGCGCGAAAAGGCATAGGCTGCCGGCAGCGCCACCGTGACCGACAACACCATGTTCATGGCGACGTAGATCATCGAGTTGATGTAACCGCTGTACCAGGACGGGTCGGTGAAGATCGTCTTGTAGTTGGCGAAGGTGAGTTGCTGCGGCCACAGGCTGAGGGTGCCGACGATTTCCTCGTTGGTCTTGAGCGACATGTTCAGCATCCAGTAAATCGGCAGCATCGACAGCAGCAGGAACCCCACCAGTAAGGTGGTACTGATTCGTTTGTCCATCATTTGGCGTCTCCCGTACCGACCCGTTGCATCCAGGTGTACAGCACAAAACAAAACAGCAAGATAATCAGGAAATAGATCAGCGAGAACGCCGATGCCGGGCCCAGGTCGAACTGGCCGACCGCCTTTTGGGTCAGGTATTGCGACAGGAAGGTGGTGGCATTCCCGGGCCCGCCGCCAGTGAGCACGAACGGTTCGGTATAAATCATGAAGCTGTCCATGAAGCGCAGCAGCACGGCGATCATCAGCACATTGCGCATTTTCGGCAATTGAATGAAGCGGAACACGGCAAACCGGGACGCGCCGTCGATGCGCGCGGCCTGGTAATACGCATCCGGAATGGCGCGCAGGCCGGCATAGCACAGCAGCGCCACCAGCGGCGTCCAGTGCCAGATGTCCATCACCAGCACCGTCAGCCAGGCGTCCATCGAATTGCCGTTGTAGTTGTAGTTCATGCCCAGCCAGTTCAGCGTGTAACCCATCAGGCCAATATCGCCACGGCCGAAAATCTGCCAGATGGTGCCGACCACGTTCCAGGGAATGAGCAGCGGCAGCGCGATCAACACCAGCGCCAGCGAAGCGCGCCAGCCGCTGGCCGGCATGCACAGGGCAATCAGGATGCCAAGCGGGATCTGCACGGCCAGCACCGCCAGCGAAAAAATCAGCTGGCGCGCCAGGGCGCCGTGCAGATCGGCGTCGCGCAGCACGGTCTTGAACCACTCGGTGCCGACGAAGACCGACTGCGTCGGGCTGAGAATATCCTGCACCGAGTAGTTGACCACCGTCATCAGCGGCAAAATCGCCGAAAACGCCACGCAGAGTAGCACCGGCAAAATCAGGAACCAGGCGCGGTTGTTATAGGTTTTCATGTCATGTCACCCTTAGGCCACCCGTTGATCGTTGACGTAGTACAGCGTGCGCTGCTGCGGAAAGCGCAACCGGACCGTGTTCCCTGCCACTGCCTGCATGGCGCGCAGCTTGGCCGCGACGCGCTGGTCGCCGACCCGGAACTCGGCCAGGAAGTGGGTGCCCATATTGCGCACCGATAGCACGGTCGCAGGTACCGTGTCGGCGCCGGCATCCGCATCTGCCGCACATTCGACAAACTCGGGCCGTACGCCGAGGCTGATCTTGCCGTCGGCGCCCGCCAGCGCGGCCTTGGCCGCGCCAGACAAGGCCAGCGCATGCCCGCCCACCCACGCCGCGCCATCCTGCACAGTGCACGGCAGCAGATTCATGCCGGGGTTGCCAATGAAGTAGCCGACAAAGGTGTGCTCGGGCGCTTCGAACAAGGCCTGGGCGCTGCCGGTCTGCACCACTTCGCCCTGGGTCATCACGACCACCTGGTCGGCAAAGGTGAGTGCCTCGACCTGGTCATGGGTGACGTAGATCAGCGACAGTTTCAGCTCATGGTGAATTTCCTTGAGCTTGCGGCGCAGCAGCCATTTCAGGTGCGGGTCGATCACCGTCAGCGGTTCGTCGAACAGCACCGCCGCCACATCCGGGCGCACCAGGCCGCGGCCCAGCGAAATCTTCTGTTTGGCGTCGACCGAGAGGCCGCTGGCGCGCAGTTTCAGGTCGCTTGACAGTTCCAGCATGGCGGCCACCTGCTGCACCCGGACCCGGGTTTCGCGCTCTTTCCAGCCACGGTTACGCAGCGGGAAAGCCAGGTTGTCGTACACAGTCATGGTGTCGTAAATCACCGGAAACTGGAACACCTGGGCGATATTGCGCGCCTCGGTGGGCAGCGTCGTCACGTCCTTGCCGTCGAACAGGACGCGCCCGTGCGACGGCTTGACCAGGCCGGAGATAATGTTCAGCAGCGTGGTCTTGCCGCAGCCGGAAGGACCGAGCAGCGCGTAGGCGCCGCCATCGTCCCAGGTTTTGGTCATGGGTTGCAGGGCGTAGTCGCCCGGCGCCGCCGGGTTTGGACGGTAGGCATGGCCCAGTTCGATCAGGTCGATACGTGCCACCTTATGCTCCCATCACCGACTGGGATGGCGCAAACAGCAGCGCACCATCGGGGCTGAACACAAACAGCGCATCCGCCTGGCAGTACATGACGCAGCTTGCACCGATTGCCAGGTCGTGCACACCATTTAACTGCGCGACCAGGGAAATCGGGCCGCTGTGGGCGTGCAGGAAGGTCTCCGAGCCGCCGATTTCGGCCAGGTCGACTACCACTCCGATCGCGTGATCTTGCGCCGAGTGCTGCGTCAGGTGCAGGCTGTGGGCGCGCAGTCCGAGTACCACCTCGGCGTGGCCGGCGGCGGCCTGGCGCTGCGCCGGGCTCAAGCGCAGCGCCAGGGCGCCGTCCAGTTGCGCCATGCCGGCGCTATCGATGCGGGCCGGCATCAGGTTGATGGGCGGGTCGCTGAAGGTACGCGCCACCGCAATCGAGGCCGGCGCGTTGAACACGTCCAGGGTCGGGCCCTGTTGCAGCAGGCGGCCTTCGTGCAGCACCGCGCAGTGCCCGCCCAGTTGCAGCGCTTCGAGCGGCTCGGTGGTGGCGTAGACCACGGTGGTTTTCCCTTCCGAGAACAGCTCGGTCAGTTCGCGCCGCAGTTCTTCGCGCAGCTTGTAGTCGAGGTTGACCAGCGGCTCGTCGAGCAACAGCAGGTCGGCATCCTTGATCAGGGCCCGTGCCAGCGCGGTGCGCTGCTGCTGGCCACCGGACAGCTCGGCCGGGAGGCGCTGCAGATACGGCGTGATATGCAGCCGCTCGGCCAGGTCCAGCACGCGCGCACGGATCTGCGCTTCCGGCACTTTACGGATGCGCAGCGGCGAAGCGATATTGTCGAATACGGTGAACGCCGGATAGTTGATGAACTGCTGGTACACCATGGCCAGGTTGCGCTTGCTGACCGGGACGCCGGTACAGTCGCGCCCATCGACCACGATCTTGCCGGCGCTGGGCCGGTCCAGCCCTGCCATCAGGCGCATCAGGGTGGTTTTGCCGGCGCGGGTTGTGCCAAGCAGGACGTTGATGGTCCCTGGCACCAGCGCGAGCGAAAGCGGATATAAATGATCGTCAGCGCCGTATTTCTTGCTGACCTTCTCCAGTACAAGTTGCAATTGCGTCTCCTCCAGGTTGGCTCTTTGAACTCCGCGCGGTCGTCGCCGCGTTGGCCGGATTGAATGCTTGACTGCGGCCTCAGGAAGCCAGCGGATGCGCCGCCAGCCAGGCATCGAGCCGGGCCTCGGTAGCGGCCGGCAGATGCAGGCCCAGCTTCGAGCGGCGCCACAGGATGTCACGCGCACTGACTGCCCACTCCTGCTCACGTAAATAATTCACTTCGACCGCGTACAGCCCGCTGGCAATTTCTTCACCCATCTGCGCGAGCGCCGTCTTCCCGGCCAGCAGCACGTGGATGCGGGTGCCGTAAGCCCGTGCATAGCGCTGCACCAGGCGCGCCGGCAGCCAGCCATACTGGCGTTGCAGATCATGCACATATTCGTTAAAGCCGAGCACCGCGCGGTTCTGCGGTTTTTCCCCGAACAGATCGCCGCCAGGCAGGCAGGCCGCGGCCGTCCAGGCGCCGTGACGGTTGTCCAGCAGTGGTGCCAGCAGATCGACGGCTTCTTCGGCCAGCTTGCGGAAGGTGGTGATCTTGCCGCCAAAAATACTCAGCAGCGGCGCACCATCGCGATCCAGTTCGAAGCGGTAGTCACGCGTGACTGCCTTGGCGTCGGCCGCGGCATCTTCCACCAGCGGGCGCACGCCGGAATAGCTCCAGACCACGTCATCCGGCACGATCGGCTGCCTGAAATAATAACTCGACAACTCGCACAAGTAGGCAATTTCCGTGCTGTCGATGGCGACCTGGGCCGGATCGCCGGTGTAGTCAAGGTCGGTGGTGCCGATCAGGGTGAACTCGGTCTCGTAGGGAATGACGAACACGATCCGGCCGTCGGGATGCTGGAAGATGTAGGCGTGATCGTGCTCGAACAGGCGGCGCACCACGATATGCGAGCCTTTGATCAGACGCAGGGTCTTGCCCTGGGCCTGGGGCGCCGCGCCGTGCAGGAATGCGGCCGTCCACGGCCCCGCTGCGTTGACCAGCAGCGCTGCGCGCACCGTGCGCTCGGCACCATTCTGGCCGCGCAAGGTGGCGCGCCAGTGTGCCGGTGCGCCACCTTGCGCCGGTTCGCGCCGCACGGCGGTGCAGGTGGTGCGCGTGAGGATGGTGGCGCCGTGCTCGCGCGCCGCGATGGCATTCAACACCACCAGTCTGGCATCGTCGACCCAGCCGTCCGAATACACAAAGCCGCGCGCATACTCGCCCTTGAGCGGCTTGCCGGCCGGGTGCGTGGTCAGATCGACACCACGTGAACCGGGCAGCAGCTCGCGCCGCGCCAGCACGTCGTAGAGAAACAGACCAGCGCGGATCAGCCACGCCGGGCGCTGGCCGCGTGCATGGGGCATGACGAAACGCAGCGGCCACATGATGTGCGGGGCCGAACGCAGCAACACCTCGCGCTCGATCAGCGATTTGCGCACCAGGTTGAACTGGTAATACTCGAGGTAGCGCAGGCCGCCGTGGATCAGTTTGGTGGAAGCCGACGAGGTGTGCGCGGCCAGGTCGTCCTGTTCGCACAGCAGCACCGACAGGCCACGCCCGGCCGCGTCGCGCGCAATGCCGGCACCGTTGATGCCGCCGCCGACGATCAATACGTCGCAATCGAACCCTGTTTGCATAACTGCCATCTGAACTCTCGCCTCGGCCTGAATGTTGTCTACGTTGCTTATCGGAACGATAATGGTTTAAACTTAAGATAATGAAATATGACACAAATCGAACCGATAAATACAAAATTTCATAAATTTATTTTCGTTTGTGTTCGTTTTGCGTTTCGTCTAAGATCGCTGCACCATGACACTGAACCCACGACAACGCAGCCTGCTCGATGCTGTCCGGCTGAAAGGCACCATCTCGGTGGAAGAGTTGGCAATCCAGTTGGGCGTGACGGCGCAGACCGTCCGGCGCGACGTGAAACAGATGGAGCAAGCGCGTCTGCTAGCGCGCTATCACGGCGGCGTCGGCTTGCCGTCGTCGGTAAAAAATATTGACTACAGCCAGCGCCAGGTGCTGGGCAGCGACGCCAAGCGGCGCATTGCCGGCGCAGTGGCGGCGCAGGTGCCGAACGGCTGTTCCTTGCTGATCAATATCGGCACCACCACGGAAGAAGTGGCGCGCGCCCTGGCCTGTCACAAGGGCTTGCACGTGGTCACCAACAACCTGAACGTGGCGGCCATTTTGGCCGACAACGGTGACTGTGAAGTGATCGTGGCCGGTGGCGTCGTGCGCGGGCGCGACCGCGGCATCGTGGGCGAGGCGACCATCGACTTTATCCGTCAGTTCAAGGTCGACATCGGCATCATCGGCATTTCCAGCATCGACGAAGACGGCAGCCTGCGCGACTTCGACGCCCGCGAAGTGAAGGTGGCGCAAGCCATCATCGAACAGTCGCGCGAAGTGTGGCTGGTGGCCGACCATGACAAGTTCGGCCGCAAGGCGCTGGTGCGCATGGCTGACCTGACCCAGATCGACGTGTTATTTACCGATGCCGCGCCAACACCGGCATTCAAGCGGGTGCTGCAGCAGGCCAAGGTCAGGCTGGTGGTGGCCGCCTAGCCGTTAATCGTTCTGTATTGCGCCGATCGTTTTACGCTGATTGGCGTGCAATTGTCGTGGCGATTCATTCCATCTATTCGCGTATTGCGAGGCAACTATTCAGGGCAATGCCATTCAGCGCGATTTAGCAATATGTCTTGATTGATGCATATCAGACGCGCGGCAGAAAAAGAAATTACGCTCAATCTGGTCGCCGGTTTCATGCCTTGCAAAATCCTGGAGATAGAGCATGCCTCCCCTTTCTGTTCGTCGTCGCGCCTTCATTCGTTGTTCTGCTCTGGCTGCAGCGTACCTGAATATACCGCGCATCGGTTTTGCCCAGTCGGCGCCTTACCGCCGCGTTGAGTGGCAGAAGTTCAAGACGATGCCGCAATACGCTTCATTCATTAATGCTGTGAAGAAAATGAAAGCGAACACCAGTGCCGCCAGTCCGTCCTCGTGGGCTTATTGGACAAATGTTCATGTGAATTATTGTCTGCATGGCACCAGCTATTTTCTTGCATGGCATCGGGGTTATCTCTACTATTTTGAACAGCGTTTGCGCCTTGTCTCCGGTGACAACACGCTGTGCCTGCCTTATTGGGACTATTACAAATATCCTAAAATACCGATAGAATTCACCGATCCGTCTGCCACCAATCCTTTATATGTCCCGCGCGTCAACACAAGTGTGTTTCAAGCACTGACCTTGTCGCCGTTTGCGTCAAAAGTCAAGAATTTTCAGCGTGGAACCGTCAATGCTTTTGAACCGCAACTTGAAACGGCACCGCATAATCCGGTACACGACTTGATCGGCGGTGAAATGGCAAATATGACATCGCCACGGGATCCTATTTTTTACCTGCACCACGCAAACATCGACCGTCTTTGGCAGGCATGGGCGCTGTCGGGCGGCAAAAGCATGCCTGTTACAAGCAATCCATACAATGCTGCAGTGAGCGCCTCGTATTGGGCAAATTCATTTACTTACGCATCCGACCTGACCCTACCACGCTATAAAACATATGACCCGGCGTGGTTGAACGTAAGCTACGCCGACCTTACGCTCCCCACCTACCTCCCACCCTCGGCACGCGCGACACCAGACAGTCCGATCCGGCGGGTGCAGACGCAAAGCCTCGCCGTTCTGACCCGACCGCCAGTGGGCAATTTCGCCACAACGTCAGCGCGCCCTATTTCCGCGACGCGGCGCGCCTTGGGCGGCGTGTCGGGAATGGTGCTCACCGACGTGCCAGTCAGCGGGCATTTGCGACTGAGCGCGTCCAGCCTCCAGTCGCTGCAAGATGCGTTGTCGGTTGCGGTCGGTCCGTCGGCGCGAACATCGCCGCAAAGTTTCAGATCGGTCGTCGTCGTGATGGACCAGATACAGGTTCTCAGCGGGGGAAAAAACGGCGGCTACTTCTATCATATTTATCTCAATCTTCCCTATGTCACCGACGCAATCGGCGCCCAAAAATATTTCCTGGGAACCGTGGGGCCGTTTGAAATCGCAGCTGCCTCACATCATGGTGCGGCGACCCTGGAATACCAGGCTACCGAAGTGCTGTCGCGGCTGTCTGTTTTTGAACTGCAGGAAGTGACCATCTCCCTGCTACAGGTCGGTGGCGACAACGCCCCGCGTGGCGCCGTCGTAAAGATCGGTGAAGTACGTATCGACATATCGACCGTGGCGCCCTGGGATTCCGGCCCGTCGACGCAGGAAAAATACAGCGACTATGGGCTTACCGATTAATTACCTGGGCCGATCGAAATTTCCCTCTACAGTCATTCGAAAATTAAATATACATGGATACAACTCATGGATACAAGCAATGTAGCGGAAAAAAGTGAAGAATTGGTTACATGTTATTTCGACGCGATCCCAGCCTTTGTAGACCATGAATTAGCCCGTCTGTACGAAGTCCTTCAGTCTTCCCTGGCGTTCATGCAATCCTTTAGGGAACTGAGAGAGGTTAATTGCTATGTAGCATCGAAAGATGAGACCGTAAAAGTTGTCCTGTTATTTGTCCGCAGCCGCCGGCGGGTCGATGTGCTGAACGAGATGATTGAATTGGGCGAGACAGAAATCAAGCGCTTTGCTCAGTATATATTTGAACGCCTCCCGGACATCGACGTCATCCATTTCAAAGCAGTGCGCGCCGAACTTCATCAATTCCCACGCCCGATCCAAAAACAGAATTCGAAACATACCTACCTCATCGCCCTGCCCGCATCCATCGAAAAATATAATTCGAGTATGAGCAGGAAGACGATGACAGGCATACGCTACCAAACAAATAAAGCAAAGAAAACATTTCCTTCACTCTCATCAAGAACCTACCATGACGAAGAAATCGACGAAGCCCATATTATTGAAATCATCAGACTGAGTGAATCGAGAATCAATTCGGACGACCCCTCTTTTTCCTACGATGCCAGGGCCATATGCCAACTGGCGAAAAAATGCGGTTTCGTGCATATTATTTTCATTGAGGGCAGGGTTTGTGCGGGAACGGTAAACTACCGTGTCGGCGCCAGCTTTTTCGGCGAAGTTCTGGGGCAAGACCCTGAGTACAAGAAATATGGACTCGGCAAGATATGCGTCTATCAAACCATTTGCGAAAGCATTTCCCGAGGCGGGAGAAAATTTTATCTGGGCGGTGGCGCATTCGATTTCAAGACCCAGTTGCTGGGCAATTTAGTCGAAATGGATGAGATAAAAATATACCGGTCACGCATCGGGGTACTGCGTCAAATCGATTCCGCGCTTGGCACATGGTGGGCAGGACGGGTGCGTCGTTTGAAGGATCTGTTTCATCAGCATCGAAGACATATCATCGCCAGGATGGTGTTCAAGATTTTTTACTTTTCCCGCAGCAAAATTTCGAGATAGTTTATGGCATCCGGCAGGGGGCGTGACGGGTTAGCGCCGACCTGAAATTGCGCCACCATGCCGATTCAAACTCGACCCATCGTTCGGGCGATGCCCGCGGTTTAGCGCTGCGACGGCGCTACCCGCCGCACTCCCAATCCACCGCGCTTGGCGGCGCCGCCCATCGGCATGGCTTCTGACTCATGGATTTGTGCGGTTTCGGGCGCGCGACTCGGGGCGTGGATTTGATGATGCCAGGGCCGTGAGAGTAGGTCCGGCCGGCGATTAACTGTAGCGCGTCGGGCAGACGGGTGGCGATATGCGCATCGAGCAGCAGCGCTGGCAGCAGCGGTTTCAGGATGGCGTGGGCTGCGGCCTGCTTGATGCGCAGCGTCGGCGGCAACGACGCCTCGCGCGGGGCGGTCTCCGTGGCGCGCGACTGGAGGTTGTCGCAGACGATTTTCGCGGCGAAGTCATGCATCGCCGCCTGCTGGGAAAGGCCGGAGACGTGTTCGAGTTTGAGCCGGTGCTTGAGGCGCTTGAAGGCCTCCTCGTTACGCCAACGTTGGTGATAGAGGTCGACGAACTCGGCGCACGGAAATGCCGCCGGGTCGAGGTGAACAATGACGGTAACGACATGGCGGGCGAAACGCTAACCTTGTCAAGAGCTGTTTTTAAAATCTTGATGCGTGATAGGAGCGGTTTGCGCAGAACTTGATTCAATGGCAATCCCACATCCGAATGCCCGCCTGATTGCCACATTGCATACACGAGCACGTGGCATCATACTGTACAAATACCCAGTATGGAATTTGCCAATGCCACATCGCATGCGACGAAACGGTCGCGCTCGTCAAAATACGCCACGCAGCACCAATGGAACCACCACATGACAGAACTAAATAATTACCTCGGAAAACATTTCCTTAACGACATGCAGCTTGCAAGCGCAAGTGCCATGCATGTCGATGAGCTTGATGCGCTGATACACAATCGATTCATTCCCGCGCCATCGTATGTGGTCACCAATGCGGGAACCCTATGTTCATTTGTGTTCGGCGAGATGAGCGCGCCCGGCGCCACGCCCGGCCGCTACTTCCCTCCATCGCAATTAGTCTGGATCGATCGAGCACGCCACGTCATCGCAGGCGGCGCGACAGAAGACATTGAGCCGAGCTTGAAGGCACAGTTCACAGTCAAATTCGCCACCGCGCTCGCAACGCTTAATCTGTCCACTTGGCGTTTGCGCGACAGCTTCGGCGACGATGGCGCACCGATTGACGCCGGCCTGCGCGTACGTACCGATGCTGCGTGGGAGTATTTTCTGAACGGGACATTTGCCTTGTGCGTTGCCAATCCGATTTCGGAGGCGCATATCGCATACAAGGAGGTGCTGCAGGAAAAACTCACACAAATTAGTGATAACGGGAGCAAGACGGTGTTCTCACCGCAGCTGGCGCAGGCGACGCACGAATTGATCGATGCCTATGCGGCTGCGTCCATGCCTTTCTCGCCCATTGAGTACACTTCGAGCAGCCGCAAGCGACTTGTCGAGGACCTACGCGCAAACATCCGCGCAGCGGCCGCCGCAGCTTGAGTTCGGTAGATAGACAGCCGTCCTGCCTGCTCACGGATTGCACGCTGATTACCGGTAAGAATCCGGCCTGGTCCGAAGAAGGCGCAAAAGCGCTGCTCACGCTGATGGCCTTCTCGAAAGTGTTTTTAATATAAAACGTTTTTGGCCTCTGGCAGATCGACATTGGCCTTGGTCACCATGACCACGCCCGTGTTGACGAACGGCGCGACCTTTTTGCCTTCGATGATGCTGATGACCGTTTTTACGCCGAGCGCGCCCATCGAATAGGAGCCCTGCACGGCGGTCGCATACAAGGTGCCGTCCTTGACGAAATTTTTCAGGTCTTCATTGCCATCGAAGCCCACCGCGACCACCTTGGCCACCTTGCCGGACTGCGCCAGCGCGCGGCCCATGCCCACCGCGGTCGGCTCGTTGGCGCCGAAGATGCCTTTCAGGTCCGGGTTCGATGCCAGCACGTCGGTGGTCTGGTTCAACGCCGTGGCCATTTGCGACTGCGAATAATAGGTGCCCACGATTTGCAGTTTCGAGTGGGCGGCGATGTATTTTTTGAAGCCGCCGACCCGGCCGATTTCGGAACCGGCGCCGGCCACGTAGGACATCACGGCAATTTTGCCGGTGGTGCCGATCTTGCCGATCAGCGCCTTGGCACTGGCTTCGCCAGCCGCCTCGTTGTCCGTCGACAGGAACGACTGGTAATACTTTTTGCCGCTGTCGGCGACCATCGAATCGATCAGCACCACGGGAATTTTTGCTTCCCAGGCTTTTTTCAAGGCCGGCACCAGCGCGTCCGGATCGGAGGCGGCCAGCACGATGCCGGCAACCTTGCGGGTAACGGCATTTTCCACCATGCTGACCTGGTCGGCGATGGCCGACTCCGATGCGGGTCCCTGGAACGTCATGCTGTAGCCCTTGGCCTGGGCCGCGCTGGCGGCGGCGCCTTTTTGCACGTTTTGCCAGTAATTCGAATTGGTGGTCTTGACGATCACGGCAATTTCCGGGGCGGCCAGCGCGCTGCCGGCGGCCAGGGAAATGGCAGCGGCCAGCAGGCCGTGCGACAGGTATTTTGCGGTATTCATTGTCATCCTTTGTCTTGGTTTTAGTGGTGGGTAAAGCGCTTGCCGGGGTGTTGCAGGTGGCTCAACTGCGGTTGCGTTTCTGGTCGATCCAGACGGTCATCAGGATGACCAATCCAATAATGATTTGCTGCACGAAACTCGACACGCCGTTCATGTTCAGGCCGTTGCGCAGGATGCCGATGACAAATGCGCCGATGACGGTGCCGGAGATACTCCCGATGCCGCCGATCAGCGAGGTGCCGCCGATCACCGCGCTGGCAATGGCGTCGAGTTCGTACATCACGCCCTCGTTCGGCTGCGCCGTGACCAGGCGCGACATCAGCACGCACCCGGTCAGTCCCGACAGTGCGCCCGACAGGACATACACCAGCATCGTCACCCGGTTGACCTTCACGCCGGACAGGCGCGCCGCTTCGGCATTCGAGCCCACCGCGTAGATATGCCGCCCGAACGTTGTACGACTGAGCATGACCGAAACGATGACCGCGAGAATGCCCATCAGCACGACCGGATACGGAATACCGGGAAAAATCACATCGGGAAACGGCCCCCCGGTATCGGACTCGATCCGAAACAGCACCCCGTTGCCCAGCACGCCGAAGCTTTCGCCCAGACCTGAAATGGCGCGCGCGCCGGTCAGCTGCAAGGCCACGCCGCGTGCAATGAGCATCATCCCGAGCGTGGCGATAAACGGCGGCAGGCGCAGCCGCGTCACGCAAAAACCGTTGACGGCGCCACAGGCGGCGCCCGTGAGCACCCCGCCGAGCATGGCCGGCGCCACCGGCATGCCCGCCTTCACCAGCAGCGCGGCAGCCACCCCGGACAGCGCCAGCACCGAGCCGGAACTGAGGTCGATCCCGCCAGTGATGATGACGCAGGTGGCGGCAATCCCGAGGATTCCGATCGAGGTCACCTGCAGCGCCACGCTCATGCCGTTGCTGACCGTGAAAAATGCATTGCTGGTGAGCGAAAACACCAGCAGCAGGATCGACAGGCTGCCCAGCGCCGCGAACTTCTGGATCATCTCTTTATTCATGCGCAACTGCGGCCGGCGCGAAACAGCGGGCTGTGCGGTTTCCTGCGCGCTTGCGACGATATCAAGGCGTTTGTTCATGTCTGGCTCCGCGCACCGCTGCCCGAGGCAAGGTGCATGATGTGTTCCTGGGTGGTCTCGCGCGTATTCACGATGCCGCTGATTTTGCCGCCATGAAATACCGCGACCCGGTCGGTCATGCCCATGATTTCAGGCAACTCGGAGGTGATCAGCACCACGCCGATGCCGTCGGCGGCGAGTTTGTCCATCAACTGGTAGATGGCGAATTTGGCGCCCACATCGATACCGCGCGTGGGCTCATCGAAGAAGATGATCTTCGAGTCGCGGAACAGCCATTTGCTGATGACGATCTTTTGCTGGTTGCCGCCCGATAGATTCTTGGCGACCTGTTTCGACGACGGCGTCTTGATGCCCAGCGCATCGATGTAGCGCTGCGCCACCGCCTTCTCGCGCGCAAAATCGATGAAGCCGAAGCGGTTCGACACCGCCGCCATATTGGTCAGCGTGAGGTTGGCCGCCACCGACATCCGGATCGCCAGGCCATGCTGCTTGCGGTCCTCGGACAGGTAAGCGATGCCCAGCGCGATGGCGTCGACCGGCGACTGGATGTCCACCGCATCCTGGCCCAGGAAAATTGCCCCGCTGGCGACCGGGTCGGCACCAAAGATGGCGCGCGCCACTTCGGTGCGGCCGGCGCCCATCAAGCCGGCGAAACCGAGAATTTCGCCGCGCCGCAGATCGAAGCTGACCGGCCCGAACACGCCGGGGCGGGTCAGCGCATCGACGCGCAGAAGAATCTCGGTTTGCGGCTGCGAGGTGCGCTCCGGGAATTTTTCATCGAGCGTGCGACCAACCATGTTCGCCACGATGGCGTCGAGCGAGGTCGCGGCAAAGTCGTCGGTGCAGACGAATTTGCCGTCGCGCATGACCGTCACGCGGTCGATGATGTGCTGCAATTCGTCGAGGCGGTGCGAAATGTAGACCACGCTGACACCCTCGCGCTTGAGGCCGTTGATGATCTCGAACAGCCGCACGGTCTCGCTCTCGGTCAGGGACGAAGTCGGCTCGTCCATGATCAGCACTTCCGTGTTCAGCGACAAGGCCTTGGCGATTTCGACCATCTGCTGCTCGGCGCACGAGAGCGTCTTGACCAGCTGGTCGGGATCGATGCGCAGCCCGAGGCGCTCGAGCAGCGCCTGGGCATCGGCGCGCAGCCTGGCGCGTTGGACAAACGGCCCCCAGCGCGGTTCACGCGCCAGAAAAATGTTTTCCGCAACGCTCAAGTGCGGCACCAGGTTCAGCTCCTGGTGGATGATGGCAATGCCGGCCGCTTCCGCATCGACGCTACTGGCAAAATTGCAGCATTGCCCCTTGTAGACGACCTCGCCTTCGTCCGCGCGGTACACGCCGCTCATCACCTTCATCAGGGTCGACTTGCCGGCCCCGTTTTCACCGCACAGGGCATGCGCCTCGCCGCGGCGCAGGCTGAAACTGACGCGGTCCAGCGCCAGCACGCCGGGGAAGCGCTTCGAGACGTGCTTGAGGGTGAGTATGTCGGGTGGTGCACCGCCTGGCGCGGGCCGGTCGGGCGCCAAAATGGTCGCATTTTGCATGGGTCTCCTCCAAGGATGGGGCAAGGGTTGGCGCGCGGCGATGTCTGTGCATCGGTTTCTCGCGGGCAAACGCTTCAAGTTTTATATAATTAAAAGACAATCGAATTGATGAACAATACGGCAATCGTGCACGACTAACAACTGTTTCCTGCGCACGCCCCGTGCCGCGGTCAACCATCGATCAGGGCGGGATCCCAGGCGTGCACCTGCTGGTTCTGCTCGCCCAGGCCGGTAATTCCCAGCCGCAGCCGGTCGCCCGGTTTCAGGTAGACCGGCACCGGCTTTTGTCCCATGCCCACCCCGGGCGGGGTGCCGGTACTGATGATGTCGCCCGGGTACAAGGACATGAAACCGCTGATGTAGCTGATCAGGCTGGCCACGCCGAATACCATGGTCGCGGTGTTACCGTCCTGCATACGGCGACCATTCAGCTCCAGCCACAGGCCCAGGTTTTGCGGGTCGGGCACCTCGTCGGCGGTGACCAGCCACGGGCCCACCGGCCCGAAGGTGTCGCAACCCTTGCCCTTGTCCCAGGTGCCGCCGCGCTCGAGCTGGTAGGCACGCTCGGACAAATCGTTCACCACGCAATAGCCGGCCACATGCAGCAGCGCATCCTGCTCCCGAACATACCTGGCGGTGGTGCCGATCACCACCCCCAGCTCGACTTCCCAGTCGCCCTTTTCGGCGTGCCGGGGCAAGACCACGGCGTCGTTCGCGCCGACCACCGCGCTGGTGGCCTTCATGAACAGCACCGGCTCGGACGGCACCGCCAGCCCCGACTCGGCGGCGTGGTCGGCATAGTTCAGGCCGACGCAGATGAATTTGCCGATGCCGGCATACGGCGGCGCGATCCGTCCCGGCGCCGCCACCAGCGGCAGGCTGTCGACATCGAGCGCGGCCAGGGCCGCCAGCCCGGCCCGGCTCAGCGTGGCGGCGGTGATGTCGGGCAGGACGCCAGACAGGTCGCGCAACGCGCCGGCGGCGTCAATGAGTGCAGGTCGTTCAGCCCCTTTCGGGCCATGGCGCATCAATTTCATTTGTTCTTTCCAGTTGGTCGATCAAAAAAAAGGGTGCTCGCGCAGCATGGCGTCAGGTGGTCCAGCCGCCGTCGATCACGTGTGCCATGCCAGTGGTAAACGCCGACTCGTCCGAGGCCAGGTACAGCGCCAGCGCAGCGACTTCCTCCGCGCGCCCCACCCGCCCCATCGGCTGGCGCGCGATGAAGGCCGCTGCGACCTCGGCAATGCTCTGGCCGCTCGCCTGCGCCTGCGCGGCAATGCGCTGGTCGAGCGACGGCGAGGCCACCGTGCCCGGACAGATCGCATTGCAGCGGATCCCGTGCGTGACGAAATCGGCGGCGACCGACTTGGTCATGCCGATCACGGCGGCCTTGGAGGCGCCGTAGACGAAGCGGTTCGGCGCCCCCTTGATGCTCGAGGCCACCGACGCCATATTGATGATGCTGCCGCCGCCGTGCGCCAGCATGCCGGGCAAAAACGCGCGCATGGTGCGATACATCGCGCGCGCATTCAGGTCGAAGGAAAACGCCCATTCCGCTTCATCGCAGTCGAGGATGGTGCCGCCGGCGACGAAACCGGCGCAGTTGAACAGCACGTCGAGCGGGCCGGTCGTCGCGGCCAGCGCCAGGATCGCGGCGCCGTCGGTCACGTCGAGCCGGGCCACGCTGCAGTTCTCCAGACGTGCCAGCTGGTCCAGCTGGGCGGCGTCGATATCGGTGGCGATCACGTGCGCGCCTTCGCGCAGGAACGCCGCCACGGTGGCGCGCCCGATGCCCTGCCCTGCCGCTGTCACCAGCGCTGTTTTGCCTTGCAGTCTTGCTGTCATGCGGTCTCCTCGCGCTCTGCGGCGCAGTGGTGCTTGCCTGTCAGTGCTGGTCAATCCATGTGAAACACGTTCTCCATCGGCGCCCAGTGTTCGCCCGGCGCGCGCGACGCCAGCGGCAGCTGGCACGGTGCGCAAAACGTCCACCAGCGCTGCGTTTCGGGATCGGCCGCAATCTGCGCCATGTCGGCAGCGAAGTCGGTGCCGTGGTATTCCCAGTAGCCGAACAACAGGTTTTCCGGCTCGCGCAGGAAAATCGTGTAGTTGCGCACGTTGGCCTCGCGCAGGCGCGCCAGCACCTGTGGCCACACGGCCGCGTGCAGCGCCTTGTACTGGTCAATATGCTTGGGCAGGATGCCGATCACCATGCCCATTCTTTGCATGCTCATTGCTTGCCTCCGAGTCGGTAGATGCGCATCGCGTTCAGGCCCAGTACCTGGTCGCGCGCGGCTGGACTAAGTGCGTCCAGCAAGGCCGCACTGGTGTCGATCCAGCCGGCGTAGTCAAGCGCCAGGTTGAGCACCGGCCAGTCGCTGCCCCAGATCACCCGCTCAGGGCCGAAGGCCGCCAGCACCACGCGCGCGTAGGGTTCCAGGTCGGCCTCGCACCAGTCCGGGCGCGCTTCGGTCACCAGGCCGGACAATTTGCAGCACACCTGCGGCAGTGCGGCCAGCGCCGCCAGACCCGCCGCCCAGTCATCCACGGCGGCGCTGGCGATCGCCGGCTTGGCTGCATGGTCGATGACGATGGTCAGCGCCGGGTGGCGGCGCGCAAACGCCAGCAGCGCCGGCAGGTGCTGGGGCAACACCAGCGCGTCGAACACGAGCCGGTTGCGCACCATGGCGTCGATGGCGGGATCGAGCACCGGATCGTCGATCCAGGTTTCGTCTTCGATATCCTGCAACATCGGACGCAGGCCTTTCAGACGGGGGTCCTGGGCCAGCGCGTCGATCTGCCTGGCCGCATCCGGCGCTTTCAAATCGACCCAGCCGACCACGCCGGCAACAAACGGCGTTTCGCGCGCCAGTTGCAGCAGAAAGTCGGTATCGGCGCGGGTCGGCAGCGATTGCACCAGCACGGTCGCGTCGATGCCATTGGCCGCCAGCAGCGGCGCCAGCTCGGGCGGCAGGAAATCGCGGTAAATCGGCGCCAGTGCCGGCGGCGGCCAACTACCGGCACGCGCGGCCAGGCGCCAGAAATGCTGGTGGGCGTCGATGCGCTTCATGGTGCGGGTACCGGTGCACGTTCATCGACCAGGCCGGCCTGCTTGAGCGCCGGCCACAGTCCGGCCGGGATCGGCTGCTCGAACCAGGCGGCATTCTGGCGCATCTGCGCGACGTCGCGCCCGCCGGGAATGCACGCCACCACGGCCGGATGCGCCATCGGGAACTGCAGCGCCGCCGCCTGCAAGGGCACGCCAAACTGCTCGCACACGGCGCCCAGGCGGGCGACGCGCTGGCGCACGGCGTCGGGTGCGTCGGCATAATTGAACTTGCCATTGCCCGCCAGGACGCCCGAGTTGAACGGCCCGCCGATGACGATCGCGTTGCCCTGGCGGCTGCACGCGGCCAGCAAGGGGGACAGCGCCGCCTGCTCGAGCAAGGTGTAACGCCCGGCAAGCAAGGTGCAATCGAGGTCGCATTCCTGCATCGCCTGGACCACCACCTCGGCCTCGTTCACGCCCAGCCCGATCGCCTTCACCTGGCCGCTGCTGCGCAATTGCTCGAGTGCGCGAAAGCCGCCGCCGGTGGTCAGCTGCGCCCAGTAATGCGCGTGCGCCGCGCCATGCGTGACGGCGCCGATATCGTGCACGAACAGGATGTCGACGTAGGCCATGCCGAGGCGTTGCAAGCTGTCCTGGTGCGAGCGCAGGATGGCATCAAAGGTGTAATCGTAGTGGGGGCGAAATGGCAGCGGCGCGGCCCAGCCATCGGCGCCCGGCTGCACGCTGGCGTCCGGCAGCATCAGGCGCCCGGCCTTGGTACTGATGGTAAATTCGCCGCGCGGGCGCTCACGCAGGGCCTCGCCAAGGCGGTGTTCGGAGAGGGTGTAGCCGTAAAACGGCGCGGTGTCGAAATAGCGCAGGCCCAGCGCCCACGCACCTTCGACCGCCGCGCGCGCCGCGGCGGCACTGCACGCTTCGTACAGGCCGCCGATGGCCGCGCCGCCCATGCCCAGGCGCGTCAATTTGACGCCGCTGCGCGCCAGGGTCACCAGTTCATTGGCTTGCATGTTCGCTCCGTTCAGGCCGCGCGCAGCGGGAAACAGCCAGGCCCCACCGCGCTGAATTGTTTGTAGGTCAGCACAAACTCCTGGTGACCGAGATCCTCGGAGCGGCTCGGCGCGCCGCCCGCCACGTTGACGATGGCGGCGACGATCTCGGCGCCGACCTGTTCCAGCGTCGCCTCGCCGGTCAGAATTTTGCCGGCGTTGATGTCCATGTCGTCGGCCATGCGCAGGAAGGTTTGCGGATTGGCGCACACCTTGATGACCGGTGAAATCGCCGAACCGACCACCGAGCCGCGGCCGGTGGTAAACAGCGTGATGTGTGCGCCGCAGGAAATCAGTTCGACAATTTCGGCATTGTCCGAGACATTCGGAAAGCCGAAGCGCGGCTCGCCGTCCGGCACCACGTCGAGCAGGTACAGGCCACCGCCAGCCGGCTGGTCGCCCGGTTTGAGGATGCCGACGATCGGCGAGGAGCCGCTTTTGGCGTAGGCGCCGAGCGATTTTTCTTCCTGCGTGGTCAAGCCGCCATCGGCGTTCCCCGGCGAAAAACTGCCGTGGCCCATGATGGTGTAGTAGCGCGCCGCCTTGGCCACGGTGGCCACGATGGCGTCGCCCAGGGCCGGGCTGACCGCGCGCCGCTGCATGTGGTATTCGCAGCCGACCAGTTCGCCGGTCTCCTCGAAGATGCAGGGCGCGCCGGCCGCGATCAGGGTGTCGAAGGCAACCCCGACGGCGGGGTTGGCCGTGATGCCGCTGGTGCTGTCGGACCCGCCGCAGATGGTGGCCACCACGAGTTCGTCGAGCCGCATCGGCACCTTCTCCTGCTGCGCCAGCGCGGCGAGCGCCCAGCTTATCCATTCCACGCCGCTCTGCACGCTCGGGCGCGTGCCGGCGTTCTCCTGGATGGTGATGGTGTGCACCGGCCGGCCGCTATCGTTCACCGCGTCGGCCAGGCCGTACTTGTTAAAACCTTCGCAGCCGAGCGACACCAGCAGCACCGCGCCCACGTTCGGGTGCGTCAACAGGCGCCGCATCACCTGGTCGGCGTAGTCGTTGGGAAAGCAGCCGGTGAAGCCGATCAGGTGCACCGGCTGGCCAGGAAAAGCGCCCACCATCAGGCGCGCCACATGATGCGCGCACTCGACCATATAGGCGACGACAACGATGTTGCGGATACCCTTGCGGCCATCGGCGCGCAGGTAGCCGGACAGTTCGGGGAGGCTTGCAGGAGCATTCATTTGGCGCCGTCCTTTTCCAGGAAATGGTGGCCGTCCTGGCCCAGGGTGAAGGTCGGAATGTAGTCGCTGGCCAGATTGTGCGTGTGGATGTGCTCGCCGATGCCGATCGGCTGGGTCACGCTGCCGATGATGGCGCCATAGCGCAGTACCTTCTCGCCCACGGCCAGCTCGACGCGCGCCAGCTTGTGGCCAATGGCGATGTCCTGGGACAGCACGACCGGTGCAGCGTCGATGAGAATGCGCGTGCCGCGTGCCAGCGCGGTGCGCGCGATGACGCAGTTGTCCGCGGGCGCCATCAACAACACTGCCGCCGGTTCCGAAGAAATATCGTTCAGCATGGCGCCACCTCGTGAAACGGGCGCCGTGCAGCGGCGCGGGACCTTACGCGGCCCTGGCAGCGTTGCCGCGCTCGCCGATTGCCGCAAGCATGGTGCGGCGCGAGGAAGCCAGGTGTTCCTGCATGCACGCCACCGCGCGCGGCCCGTCGTGCGCCGCCAGCGCGCGCAGGATCGCCAGGTGTTCCTGCAGCGCGTACTTGTTGCGTCCCATCTCCGAGCGCTTGTCCCACTGGTAATGATAATGGAACACGAACGAGACGATATCGTAGAAGCCCTGGGCAAACCGGTTCTCCAGCAGGCCAATCAGGAAGGTGTGGAACTCGCGGTCGAGCGCCGGAAAGGCGCTGTGGCGCGTATCGATTTTTGCTTCCATCTTTTCGTGCGCCACGATCAAGCGGGCCAGCTGCTTGTAGGCCGGATCGGCCGGGGGCAGGCTGGCAAACTTCTCCACTGCGGCCAGTTCGAACATGCGCCGCATGTCGGCCAGTTCGGTCGCGAACGAGAGATCGAAGGCGCACAGGCGCCAGCCACCGCGCGGCTTCTTTTCGATCAGGCCGAAGCGCGAAAAGCCGATCAGGAATTCGCGTACGCTGACCGTGCTGGCGCCGGCCTCGCGCGCCAGTTCGGTTTCCGAAAATTCGGCGCCCGGCGGCATGTCGCGCTGGTACACCCGTTCCATCAGGACTTGCTGGATGCGGTCCGCGCCGGACTGCAATTCGGCGACGTCGAAGTAGTCGCCCGGAACCGGCTTGCGCAACAGGCGCCGCTCGGCCAGGCTGGCGATCAGGCGCCGCGTTGCCAGGTAGGCGATGGCACTGCGCACGGCCGTCCGGCTGCCCTGGCAGACCGTGGTCAGATGCTGCTCCGTCGGCAGCGCCTGGTCCAGCGCCACGTTTTCGGCCAGATAATGGAGCAACAAATTGGTACACCGTTTGAAGACGGTCGCTGGTTTCGGCATCGGTATTGGCGGCCACTGCGGCAGCGGCGCCGGAGAATAAATGTTGGGGAATCATTTTAGTCGATAACATCCATGGGTATTCATCAACGGCGGCGCGCATGCTGTCGCCCCGTCCAGTGCGGCTTGCAGACGGTGTTGCGGCAGGTTCAGACCGAGCTGCCTGGCAAGCGTGAGCACAGGCGCGAAGCGGCGCTGCTTTTTTTGCGCGTGATTTTGCGCGATATCGGCCAGCCGATGCGCCAGGTAGGGGTTGCTGAAGCGGTCGCGCACCTGCTGCAGGTAGGCGGCGCTGGACAGCGCCTCGCCCAGCGCCGCGAACACCGGCAGCACCTCTTCGATCCAGACTGCTTCAAGAGAACGCCGCATGGTCTCGTCCGACATGGCCTGGAGCACGGTGCAATCGGCCGGTCCGCCCGCAGCGAGCCATTGCTCGGCCAGGAAGCTGTGGCCGAGATTGAGCAGGAACAGCTTGCGCCGTTCGAATGGCTCGAGCCGGCTCGTCACGATCAATTGCGGATGCACGCATGGCAGCACCATGCCCGCTTGCGCTTCCACCGCCCACAGCGCGTACGGCTCGGCCACCGCACCGACTGGTTCGAGCGGCTCGGACACGATCCGGTCCACCAGTGAATTGACCCAGATACAGTCGGCGCGCAACCACGCGAGGAAGGCGGCGTCGAGCGCCCAGTCGCGCGCCAGCTGCAGCACCAGGTCGCGCAGGACGGTGCCGTTGTCGGTCACCAGTTCGCAGGGAAAAATCGACAGCGCTGCGGCGCCATGCTGATAGCGCCCGTGCAAAAGTACCAGCAGCTTGGCCGGAAAGCTGCGCGGCGCGACCGCGCCGTCGAGCAATCCGGCATGGTCGGCGGCGCTGAGCACGTACCCGGCATCGCCGGTGTTCGACAGGATGACTTGCACATCGCTTGCCACAGCGGCGCGGATGTGCGCCCAGTCGCCGCGCGCCTGCAGCGCCTGCGTCACCGACGTGACCTGGTGCTCTCGTGCCACCGCCGCCTGGCCTTCCCAGCCGCGAATATGGACCGGAAAGCCGCCGGGCTGGTTGAAGGCGGCAACGCGGCGGGCGCTCTGCGCACTGTCGGTGCTTTGCACGATGGTGATGTGGCCGAGCGCGTCGCCGCGGGTGAGCGCTTCACTGATGAACAAGTCGGCGTGGGCCTGCAGGAAGCGGCTGGTACCGAACTGGAGGATCGGATTGTGCATGCCTCAGACCTCGACGATCGCCTTGATGACACCGCTCGACGGCTCCATCCACAACGGCAGCACGCTGGTGAAGGCGTCGAGTGTGGTGCGGTGGGTATTGAGCAGTGTGGTCGGCACCAGGCCGGCCTTCATGGCGGCGACCACTTCCTCGAAGTCGGCAACGGTGGCGTTGCGGCTGCCGAGCAGGGTGGTTTCGCGCTTGTGAAATTCCGGATCGGAAAAGGACAGCATGTCGCGCACGATCGAAACGAGCACGTACGTGCCGCCGTGGGCGACAAATTCCAGTCCACGCTCCATGGCCTTGATGTTGCCGGTGGCATCGAACACGAGGTCGAAGAACTCGTCGTTGGTGTACGCGGCCAGCGCCGCCTTGTCTTCCGGGCCGGTTGCCACCGTGCGCTCGATCCCGAAGGTGGTGCGGCAAAATGCCAGGCGATCGGCGCGGGCATCGAGCACCGTGACGTTCGCGCCCTTGAGCTTGGCAAACAGCATGACCGCCATGCCGATCGGCCCTGCGCCAACGACCAGCACGTTGGCGCCCGCCTTGACGGCTCCGCGCGTCACCGCGTGGGCGCCAATGGCGAGAAACTCGATCATGGCGGCTTCGTCCAGCGATATCCCTTCGGTCTTCACCACGAAGCACTCGGGCAAGGCAATCAATTCGGTCATGCCGCCATCGCGGTGCACGCCCAGAACTTCGATGCGGGTGCAGCAGTTGGTCTTGCCCGCACGACAGGCGATGCAGCTGCCGCATGACAGGTAGGGCATCACGTAAACCTGGTCGCCGGCAACCAGCGTGGAGCCCGACGGCGCCGATTCCACCTGGCCCGACAATTCATGGCCCATGACGCGTGGATAACTGAGAAAAGGCTGGGTGCCGCGAAAAATGTGCATGTCGGTGCCGCAAATGCCGATACGGCGAATGCGGATGAGCACCTCGCCATCGGCGGGCACCGGAACCGGGCGCTCTTCCATGCGGACACTGCCGGGCGTGTCACAGACCACTGTTCTCATCGCTATCTCGCTTCCTGTAGACGCAATACTCGGTTTTTATATATAAAAGACATTCGCAGAAAAAAGAAAAGAGCCTGATGCCCTTCCCGCCCGCTCGCCCGTCAACTGCGTGCAAGCGATCGTTGATCGCCTGCACGCACTATCGCTTGCTTCGTTGCCAATATATCGCGCCCGGAACCGGCACGTCAACGTGGTTTTTTATAAATATAAAAATATTGCTTTACCGACGAACAATGCCGTTGGTGGTGCCGTCCCGGCCGTGCCTGGCGCAGGCGTTCTGCCTGGCCAGTGATGCGGCAGGTCGCTACTTCAGTTGCTCCCCTTGCGCGGCCATTGCCCGCTCCTGCTTGGCGTGGTTGGCCAGGTACTCGGCGTGCTGGGCCTCGGTGCGCTGGGGGCCCAGCTCGGTGAAATGCGCGCGCAGTTTGTCAGCGGGCAGGTCTGCACCGTAGCAGGGCGTACCGGGTTGCTGCCGCCAGGACTCGTGCAGGCTGCCGTCGTCCACGGCGTCAAAGCCCAATGCCTCGACCAGGGCCATCACTTTCTGCTTGGTCGCCGGGTCGTCGCCGGCCACCGGCAGCGCGATGCGACCTTGCGTGCCGGCGGGCAGGCCCTTGTTCTGGAGATGGTCGGCATAGATGTTGTTGAATACCTTCACCAGCGGGCGTCCCAGGTGCTGCTGCACCCATTCGCTTTCGGTGAGGTCACCCGTCTCCAGCTCAGGGATGTGGCCGTCGCGCAATATTGGGTAATAGTTGCTGGTGTCGATGACCGGAACGTCGGCCGCCACGTCCGCGAACAGATCTTTCGGCAGGTCGGGTATGTTTTTGAGCGGAATGGTGACCACGATGATGTCGCCGTGGCGGGCAGCTTCCTGGGCTGTCACCGGCTTCGCGCCGGTCTTTTGGGCGACCTCTTTGAGCGTGTCAGGCCCGCGCGAGTTGGCAATGTAGACCGAGTGCCCCAGGATGACCAGGCGCGTGGCGAGGGCGCTGCCGATGTGGCCGGCTCCGATGATTCCAATGTTCATATAGTCCTTAGATTTAAGCGTTTTGCACGGCGAGGCGTTGCCTACACCGGCGTTCACGGTGGGGAAATATCTGTTACTCAATGGAGATGGCAGAGACTAACTCGATGTTACACTTCAACGTTGCGGCGTGTCGTACGGTTCAGTCGCATGAGCGACCGGTCGAAGGTGGTGGTACAGCGCAGGCGATTCCGGCACAACAGTTTCTACCTTATTCAAAGGTAACATTTGATTGTCACTCGCTGCCCATTGGTCTAGAATAAAAGAGCCTGTGAAATGCGCCGCCCAACCCGGCGGCCAGCAATTTACCGGCAGCCCCGAACGCTGCATTCAAGCGCAAGAATCGCCTCCCAGGCCCGAGGTTTTTCGCCAAGCATGTCCGCCCGTGTCCGCGCTTTTTGCGCCGAGTCTGGCCGACGCGCGGCACCGCACGTACTAGTGCGTTGAACCCGGTTTTAAGGAACGGCAAATGTCCGATATCATCGCGCGGCACCAGGTCAGGGACCTCCCAGGCAGCGGACCCACCATTTTGTATGCACACGGCTTTGGTTGCAACCAGGACATGTGGCATCGCATCACGCCCGCCTTCGACCAGCAGTATCGGCAAGTGCTGTTCAACTATTCCGGCAGCGGGGTCGCGGCGCTGACGCCCGACCGTGAGCGCTACAGCTCACTGGCCGGCTACGTTGACGATCTGCTTGGCGTGTGCGACGCCCTCGGCCTGCACGAGGGCGTGCATTTTGTCGGCCATTCGGTCAGCTGCAGCATCGGCTGGCTGGCGTCGATCGCGCGCCCTCGCCTGTTCGCACAAATGATCCTGCTGGGCCCCTCGCCGTGCTTCCTGAATCATCCGCCGTCCTATCACGGCGGCTTCGAGCGGGAAGACCTCGATGGCCTGCTCGATCTGATGGACCACAACTACATTGGCTGGGCCGACTACCTGGCACCGGTGGTCGCCGGCGCGCCGCAAGCGGCCACCACCGGGCGCGAACTTGCAGCCAGTTTCTGCACCACCGATCCGGACGCGGCGCGCCTGTTCGCACGCGCGACGTTTTTTGCCGACAACCGCACCGATCTGGAAAAGGTCACCGTCCCCTCGCTGATCCTGCAGCACCGCGCAGATACGCTGGCCCCCTTGTCCGTGGGCGATTTTGTCCACGGTCAGCTGGCCGGCAGCAAGATGCAAGTACTCGATGTCACCGGCCACTGTGCCCACATGAGCCACCCGGAGCAGGTGGTGACGGCCATGCGCGCATTCTTGCCGGCCGGCGGGAGTCAGCCGGGCGTGCGGGTACCATGAACACCTTCGATGATCTGCCCTGCGCCATCTTGCACACAGACAGCAGCGGCGCCATTTTGCAGATGAACCAGGAACTGCTGCGCACCATCGGCGCCGTTGGCGGTGCGACGCGACCTGCCGCAGTCGAGCAGATGATGCCGCCGGCCAGCCGCATTTTTCTGCAGACCCATCTGTTGCCGATGCTGATGCGCGAAGGACAAGTGCGTGAAATCTATCTGCACCTGCGCACCCAACAGGGCGAGCGGCTGCCAGTGATGGTCAATATCGCCAGTGGCACGCTGGCGGGCACGCCCTGCTACGTGTGGGCATTGTTCGTGGCGCACGAGCGCAGTCGCTTCGAAGCAGAACTGATCAAATCGCGCAACCGCAGCGAAGCGAGCGCCGAACTGGCCGATGTGCAACGGCGTTTCACCCAGCGCCTGGCCGACGCCAGCGGCCGCGCGATTGCCTTCTTCGATCTGGCGGCACGCTGCCGCTTCGCCAGCATCCGCTTTGCCATGCTGACCGGGCGCAGCCTGCCCAGCCTGGAAAATTGTGCGTGGCACGAAGTGTTCGATGCGGCGACTTGCACGCAGCACCGCGGCCACCTCGAAGCAGCCTTGCGCGGCGATGACGACTGCAACGCGGCGCAGGTCGCCGCCGCCGCCGGCGCCTGGCGCGCCGCCTACCTGTCGAGCAGGAACAGCACTGGCATCGTCGATGGCTGCTTCATGGTGGAACAAAACACGGAGCCGGTATGCTGAAACAGCGCCGTATGATCATCGCTGTGGCGGGCATCCTGCTCGCTGCGCTGGTGCTGGGATGGTATGCGACGACGTCCGCGCCTGCGCCCGGCGCGGCGCCATCCGGGATGACGATCGCCGTGCCGCGCCAACTGAGTAGCGGCGCCGTCTTTGTCGCGCGCGACCATGGCCATTTTGACGCCCGGTCGATCGCCGTCAACGTGCGCTCCTACACCCTGGGAAAGCAGGCATTGCAGGCCGTGCTCGACGACCAGGCCGACCTGGCGTTGGTGGCCGACGTGCCGTTCATGCTGGCCAGCCAGCGTGGTGCACCGATTGCGGCGATCGCCACCGTGTATGCGTCACGCCAGGTGATGGCGCTGGTGGGCCGGCGCGACCGTGGCATCACCGCCCTTGGCGATATCAGCGGCAGGCACGTCGGCACTGTCAGAGGCACGAATGCAGAATATTTTCTGGATCTGATGATCGGCACCGGCCGCATGCCATCGGGTCCGCCCGCCATCGTTCAGCTGCAGCCAGACCAGGTCGCTTCAGCGCTGAGCGAGGGCGAAGTTGACGCCGTCACGGCCGGGACCCCGATGCTGGCCAATATTCTGCACGAACAGGGAAACAACGCCGTCGTCATGCGTCTTCCCGACCTGTATGTCTATCGCTCCCTGCTGGTTGGAAAACGCAGCTTCATCGAAGCCCATCCCGAGGCCGTGCGCAGTGCGCTGCAGGCGATGGCGGCGGCGGTTGGCGACATCCAGCAGCAGCCGGGCCAGGCCGCGAGCCTGATTGCCGCGGCGGTCGGTTTGCGGCCGCAGCAGCTCAAAGCGTCCTTCCGTCCCGAAGACTTCGCGCTTTCGCTCGACCAGACGCTGCTATTGTCGCTGGACGACCAGACCCGCTGGGCCGTGCGCAAAGGCCTGATCGCGGCGGGAACGGTGCCTAACTATCTCGATGCGCTCGACCCGCGCCCGTTGGCGGCGGTGGCGCCGGCCGCGGTCACGATTATCCATTGAACGCATGACATTCCATCGCCAAACCACCTGGTTCATGCTGTTTGCTGCCGCTGCCGTGGCAGCGTGCCTGTCGATCACCCTGTACGCGAGCAGGCTGGTCAAGGCGGAGGCGGCCCAGGCCGCCAAAGCCGAAGCCGTGGCGCGCGCCGTGAGCCAGTTCCGCTATCTCGGCATCGAGACGGCCCTCTACCAGCAGGCGCGCACCGATGACCAATGGCGCCGCCGCGTCGACAGCTTTCGCACCGCACTGGACGAACTGTCGCCCGGCACGCCCACGGCGCGGTCCTTGCAGGCGCGCGAACGCAGCAATCTCGAGGTCATCGACCGCCTGTATGCCAGCCTCACCGCACCGGGCGTGGCGCCGTTGCTCGCTGGTGGCGCCGAACGGGAAACGGCGGCGCCGGTGATTGCTGCGCTGCTGGTGGCGACCCAGGCGATGACCGACGACGCCTTCGCGCTGGCCCGTATCAGCCGCGAAGCGCTGGACAACTCGCACTACCAGTTGCTGATCCTGATGCTGGTCAACGTGGTCACGCTCGGGGGACTGATTGCGCTTGGCAGCATTGCCATCCGCTGGCGCGTGCTGCAGCCGATCGACACGCTCAAGTCTGCCATGGAGGCCGTGGGCGCCGGTAACCTGGCGGCGCGCGCCGGCATGCAATCCTCAAACGAACTGGGCTATCTGGCACAGGCCTTCGATACGATGACCGGCCGCCTGGAACACAGCGGCGCAGTGGCCGCACAGGAAATCGCCGCGCGCCGGCAGGCCCAGCAGTCGCTGGAGGAAAGCATCAGCGCGCTGCACCGCGCGCGCGCGGACCTGCAAGCCATCCTCGATCACACCCCCGCGCTGGTGGTGTACTGGGACCGCGACCTGGTCAACCAGTTCGCCAACGGTGCGGCACGCGATTGGCTGGGCCTGCCCCCGGAAGCGCTGCGCGGGCGCAGCATGCTCGACTTGATTGGAAAAAAACGTTTTGCCGCCCATCAGCCGCGCGTGGCCGAGGTCTTGCAAGGCCGACCGGCGCTGTATGAAGCGGAAGTGGGCATGGCCGACGGCACCGTCCGTCAGGCACTGTTTTCCTACATTCCCGATCTGGATGGAACCACCGTCAAGGGGTTTTATGGCTTTGTCAGCGACATCAGCGCCTTGCGCCAGGCCGAGGCCGGCCAGGCCGCGGCGCTGGCGCAACTGCGCGGGGTGGTCGATGCCGCCCGCGACGTGGCCATCATCCTGACCGGCGTTGACGGCACCATCGAGCTGTTCAGCGCCGGCGCCGAACGCATGCTCGGCTATCGCGCCGCCGAACTGGTTGGCCAGACCAGCCCGGCGCTGCTGCACGACCCGCTGGAACTGGCCGAGCGCGCCGCCGCCGGGGGCCACCAGAATCCCTACGATGCAGTATTGCAAAAGGTGCGCAACGTTGGGTCGGATGCGCAAGTATGGACATACTGCCGCAAGGATGGCAGCCAGTTGCCGGTCAGCCTCACAGTCTCGGCCGTCACCGGCGCAGATGGTGAAGCGCTCGGCTTTCTCGGCCTGGCACGCGATGTGGGTCCCGAGCAAAGGCGCCAGCACGAACTGATCGCCGCGCGCGATGCAGCCCAGGCAGCCAGCCGCACCAAGAGCGACTTCCTGGCGAATATGAGTCATGAAATTCGCACCCCCATGAATGCGGTGATCGGCATGTTGCAGTTGCTCGACTACACCGAACTCGATGCCGTGCAACAGGACTATATCGACAAGTCACTGGCGGCTGCGGGTTCGCTGCTGACCCTGCTCAACGACATCCTCGACCTGTCCCGCATCGAGGCCGACGGCCTGGCCCTGGACCTGCATCCATTCGCGCCTGCACAGCTGGCAACCGAGCTCTCCAGTGTGCTGGGTGGCCTGATCGGCGACAAGGACCTCGATCTGCTGATCAACATCGACCCCAGCCTGCCAGCATATTTGTGCGGTGACGCCCTGCGCCTGCGTCAGGTCCTGATCAACCTGGCCGGCAACGCCATCAAGTTTACGCCTGCCGGCAGCGTCAGCCTGACCATCGCCCAGGGCGAGCATGGCGCCATCGCCTTTGCCGTCAGCGACACCGGAATCGGCATCGCCCACGAGCAGATCGACGCGATCTTCGACCCGTTCAGCCAGGGCGAGGCATCGACCACGCGCCGCTACGGTGGCACCGGACTCGGCCTGGCGATCAGCCAGCGCCTGGTCGGCCTGATGGGTGGCCACCTGAACGTCCGGAGCACGCCCGGTATCGGCAGTGTGTTCAGTTTTTCGCTGCCGCTGCAGGCGGCGCTGGCCAGCCCGGTCAACCGGGCTGCCAGCGCACCACACGAAGAAAGCCGGCGCGTCATCGACGTCAAGGCGCTGCCACTGTCCGGCCTGCATATTTTGCTGGTCGACGACAATCCCCTGAACCAGCAGGTGGCGCGCGCGCTGCTGGTCATGCGCGGGGCGCTGGTTACCGTGGCCGATGGCGGCCAGGCTGCGCTGAATCTGGCGCTGGCGCCCGCGGCGGACTTCGACGCCATCCTGATGGACGTGCAAATGCCGGGCATGGACGGCTACGCAGCTTGCCAGGCGATCCGTGCCGGCGCACCCGGCGCCAGCCGCCTGCCGATTCTGGCAATGACCGCGCATGCCATGCAGGGCGACCGCGAACGTTCGCTGGCGGCCGGCATGGACGATCACCTGAACAAGCCGATCGATCTCGACCAGGTGGTGGCGGCGCTGCTGCGCCATTGCCGGCAGCAGGCGCCGCCCGCCGGGCCTGCACCACAGCCGCTGTCCCGGGACGCCGCGGCGCACATCGATTATGCAGGCGCACTGCGCCGCGTCGGCGGCAATGCTGCGCTGTACTTCTCGGCCGGCGACGGCTTTGCCAGCCAGAGCGCGGCCTTGCTGCCGCAGTTGCGCAGCATGTTCGCCCTGGCAGAATGGGACGCCGCGGCCGACTGCCTGCATATCTTCAAAAGCAGCGCCGGCATGGTCGGCGCCGACGCCCTGCAGCAATTGGCGGGCAAGCTGGAACAAGCCCTGCGCACGGCGCCTGGCGCGCTCGACTGCACCGAGGCGCTGTCCCAGCTGAGCGCGGCATCTGACGAGATCGTGCTGGAATTGCAGCTGATCGAACAGGCCAACCGGCCAGCGTCGCCACGGCCCTCTGCGCCCCTGTCCGACCTGCCCGCAACCATGGATGAACTCGAGATGCTACTAGGGCAATCGAATATGCGTGCAACCGCCGTATTTGCTAAACTCGAGAGCAATTTTGGCGCGCATCTGGGTCGGCATCTGCAACCACTCGCCGCGGCCATGTCCACACTGGACTTCAAGACCGCCCTCACCTGCAGCAAGGCACTGCGCAAGGATCTGAATTAATGCATGATTTTCACTATGTCAGCGACCAGCTCAGCGGCACCACAGAGTCAGCCCCGTTGTTGCTGGTGGTCGACGACCAGCCCAGCAATATTCAGACCTTGTACGCCATCTTCCAGGACAGCTACGAAGTGTGCATGGCGGTCAATGGGATCGAAGCACTGGCGTTCTGCGCCCTGCGCAGGCCCGACCTGATCCTGCTCGACGTTGTCATGCCCGGCATCGGCGGCTACGCCCTGTGCGAAGCACTCAAGCAAGATTCACGCAACTGCGATATCCCGATTATTTTTGTGACAGGCAACGCCGATCCACTCGACGAGGTGCAGGGCTTCGAGGTGGGCGGTGCCGACTTCATCACCAAGCCGTTTCATGCCACCGTCGTGCGCGCCCGGGTCCAGACCCAGCTGACCATCAAGCGCCAGGCCGACCTGCTGCGGCTGTTGGCGCTGGTCGACGGACTGACCGGCGTAGCCAACCGGCGCCAGTTCGATCACGTGCTGGACGCCGAGTGGCGCCGTTGTGGACGCAGCGGCCAGCCACTTTCACTGCTGATGATCGACGTCGATCATTTCAAGAAATACAATGACCACTACGGCCACCAGCAGGGCGACGTCTGCCTGCGCGCGATCGCCGGCGTCATCAAGGCCACCGTGCGCCGTCCACACGATCTGACAGCGCGCTACGGCGGCGAGGAATTCGCCTGCATCCTGCCCGATACAGGGCGCCATGGCGCGCTGACCAAGGCCAGGGAGATCGAACAGGCGATCCGCAAGCTAGCGCTGGCGCATGCCGATGCCCCGGAAGGCATCATCACAGTGAGCATCGGGGTTGCCAGCGTTTCCAGGCAGGATCCAGGCGACAGTGTAGCGAGCCTGGTGAGCGCCGCCGATGCCCACCTCTACCGCGCCAAGCGCGAAGGGCGCGGGCGCGTCTGCTGCCTGCCCGATCAGTCCTGAGGATCGGCCTCAGGCATCGAGCGAACCGGCTGCCAGCATGACGCGCAACTGCGCCAGCGGCAGCGCACGCGCGTACAGATAGCCTTGCATATTGGTGCAGCCCATCTGCACCAGCGCGTCCGCCTGGGCCTGCTGCTCGACCCCTTCGGCCAGCAGCGTCATGCCCAGACTGTTGGCCAGGTGAATAATTGCGCAAATAATCGAGGCGTCGCTGCGGTTGCCCAGCATGTCGCGCACAAACGACTGATCGATCTTCAACACATCGATGGGGAAGTTCTTCAGGTAGGCCAGGCTGGAATAACCGGTGCCGAAGTCGTCGATGCTGATACTGACGCCGATCTGCTTGAGCCGTAGCAGGTTGGCGCGCGAGCGCACGATGTCCTGCATCAGCGTGCCTTCCGTGATCTCCAGTTCCAGCAAGGCGGCAGGCACACCGGCCAGCGCGATGGCCGCCTCGACCCGGTCGGCAAAGCCCTCTTCCTGAAATTCTTTACCGGAGATATTCACGCCGATGCGGGTCGCGCAGCCAGCATTGACCAGTTCCGCCAGCGCGCCGCATACCTGCTCCAGCACAAAAGCGCCGATCTGTACGATCATGCCGGTTTCCTCGGCCAGCGGAATGAACTCGGCAGGCGAGACCAGCATGCCGACGCTACGGTGCCAGCGAATCAGCGCTTCCAGCCCGAGGATACGGCGGTTGCGTGCGTCCACCTTGGGCTGGTACGCAATGGTGAACTGCCGTTCGTCAAGCGCGATGCGCAGATTGCGATCAAGAGAATTGCGTGCAAGCAATTTTTCCTCGATGTCTGCGGCGAAGAAACGATGCCGGTTCTTGCCTTCCTGCTTGGCCTTGTACATCGCCGCATCGGCATGGCGGTACATGGCGTCCTGTTCCACGCAATCGTCCGGGTACAGGCTCAGGCCGATACTTGCGGTCAGGTCGTAGCGCGCGCCTTCGTGCCACAGCGGCACTGCGACCAGCGCCAGCAATGCGCGCGCCACATGGTCAGCGTGGGACACTGCATCGAGGGCCGGCATCAGGATAATGAATTCATCGCCACCCTGACGGCTGATGGTGTCGCTCACCCGCAATGCGCCGCGCAGACGCTCGGCCAGCTGCTTGAGCAGGGCATCGCCGATCGCGTGGCCGATGGCGCTGTTGATGGCCTTGAAGTTGTCCAGGTCGAGCAACAGCAGCGCCACCCGCATGCCGCTGCGGCTGGCATGTTCCAGCGCCTGGCTGGTGCGGTCACGCAGCAAGACGCGGTTGGGCAAATCGGTGAGTGCGTCGTGCTGGGCCAGGTGGGTCATCTTGAATGCCATTGCGCGCGCTTCGCTGACGTCGTGAAACACGATGATGGCGCCGCTTTGCACGCCGCTGGCGTCGAGAATCGGCGCTGCCGAATCTTCGACCGCATAACGGCGGCCGTCGCGCCGGATGAGCTGTGAATCGAAGGCCATGCCGACAATGCGGTTTTCGCGCAAGGCCACGCGGACCGGGTTGACGCTGGCCTGCCCGCTGGCACCTATGCACAGTGGCATGACCGTTTCCACCGGCGCGCCCAGCGCCTCGCTGGCGCAATAGCCAGTCATGATTTCCGCCACCGGGTTGATAAACGTTACCACCCCCTGGCAATCGGTCGCGATGACCGCGTCACCGATCGAGGTCAGCGTGATGCGAAACTTTTCGCGCTCCTCGTCCAGCGCCATCTGCGCCATCCGGGCCGCGCTCACGTCAGTGAGCAGCAGCAGCCAACCCGCGCCCTCGCCGGCGCGATCGCGGCGCACCAGCGCTGCCTGGCAATACAAGGGCGCGACGCCTTCCGCGCCGATGCGTACCTCCAGCTGCGCATCGCCTGCTGTACCGGTTGACAGCGCCAGCGCGCGCAGCCGCGCGCCGTTGTCGGCGCCGACCACCCGTTCGAGGCTCTGGCCGCGCATGCCGTCCGGGGTCAGACCGAACCAGCGCCCGTCGCGGTCGTTACTGTATCGATTGATGAAGTCGGCATCCCAGTAGGCGACAAACGCGGGCAAGGCGTGCAGCAGCTCGGTCAGATCGCGCCGCACGGCGCGCAGTTCGCGGGTGCGCGCCTGCAGCGCCAGCTGGTTGCGTACGCGCGCACGGGCAACCGCGAAATCGAAGGGCTTTTGCAGGAAATCGATGGCGCCCTCGTTCAGCGCCAGCAGCTCGTGCCGCGCCGCTGCGTGGCTGGTGACGAAAATGATGGCGCAACGGGCGGTGCGCGGCGACGCCTGCAGTGCCCGGCAGACCGCATAGCCGTCCATGCCTGGCATTTCGATATCGAGCAGGATCACGTCGGGCACGTGCAGCTCGGCCAGCGCCAGCGCCGCCGGACCGCTGGTGGCGAACAACACGGGCGCGAGCCCTGTCAGCGCGCTGCCAAGCTGCTCGATATTGGCGACGACGTCGTCGACGATGAGTATCGGCGGCGTCGCGCCCGGATAGGCTGCGGCTGCTGGGTTCAGTTGGTTCATACCTTATCGTGCTTTCTTCAAATCGGGATGTCGGCCCGCAACTGGCCGCACAGGGTGGCGGCGCGGCTGAACTGCAATTGCCCGATCGCCGCAGCCAGCGCCACATAGTGCTCAGGCGCCTGTCGGGCGAGCGTTGCACGCACGCTCTCGAAGGTGGTGAGCGCCGCCAGGTTCGATGCCAGCAGTTGCTGTTGCAACCGCTCCAGCGCCGGCGGCAGATCCGCTGACGCGCCGTCATCGGCAACTGTCTCCTGCGCCGGCCCGAGCGCCTGCCGTGCTGCAGCGCGTGCCCGCACCGCGGCCTGCCGCAATGCCTGGCAGTCGATCGTCGCGGCCGCTGCGCCGCCACGCAGTGCCGCCTCTGCCGCGCCGCTGAGGGCGGCCATTTCATCGGCACCCACCATGGCGCTGACCCCTTTGACGGTGTGGCAACACGCCATCAAAGCGGCCGCATCGGCACCCGCGCAGGCCGCGTCTGCAGCGACTTCAAAACGGTCCAGCTCGGCCGCAAAACCCGCCAGGGCGCGCAGGTACACCGGCCGGCTGCCGTCCATGCGCGCCAGTGCTGCATCTGGCGCGAGCGGCGCCGGGCCGGCCGTCTGCAACGACGGCAGCACTGGCGGCGCCTTGCAACTGGCGGCCGGCACGGCGCCAGGGCGGGTATGGCGCAAAATCACCTCGCACAAGCGTTGCAGGTCGAACGGCTTGCCCAGGTGGTCGTTCATGCCGGCTGCCAGCGCCGCGCCGCGGTCATCGGCCATCGCATTCGCGGTCACGGCGATCACAATCTGCTGCGCCAGGCCCGCTGTATTGCGAATCAGGCCGGTTGCGGTGTAGCCATCCATGTCGGGCATCTGTACGTCCATCAACACCACGTCGTAGGCGGGACCTGCGCGCAGTGCATCGAGGGCCTGGGGCGCGCTCGATGCCACTTCGACACTGGCACCGGCGATGCGCAGCAACTCGCCTGCCACCTGCTGGTTGAGCGGATTGTCTTCCACCAGCAGCACGCGCATGCCGGCCAAGGGCGCGCGCGGGCTGCCCCGCAAGGACGATGGCGACGCACTGGCTGCGGCGAGCAAATCGCGCTGCACCACCGGTTTGACCAGCACGCTGTCGAACAGTGCGGCCACGCCAGTCCGACGCGCCTGCAATTCGGCGGCGTGGCTGGCCATCAGACCGATTACGCGCAGCGGCCGGTCCTGCGCCTGCCGCCGCAAGCGCGTCACCAACGCGCGCGGCGCAACATCATCGATCGCGACTGACAGATAGACGACCGCCGGCGTCGCCTCTGCGCACAGTGCCAGCGCGGCGACGCCGCTGTCGAGCGTCTGCAGCGGCCAGCGCGCCGCTTCAAAATAGCCAGCCAGGACGTAGCGCGCAGTTGGATGCGATTCCACCAGCAAGATGCCACCGGGTGCCGCCAGCGCGGGCCGTTGCGCTGGCAGCGCCTGCAGCGGAACGCTCAGATCGAAGCGGCTGCCGACCCCGGGCGTGCTGGTCACGCTGAGCGTCCCGCCCATCAGGTGGGCCAGACGCTGGCTGATCGCCAGGCCCAGGCCGGAGCCGCCGTAGCGGCGCGCGGTGGACGTTTCGGCCTGCGAAAAACCGTCGAAGATGCGCGCGCATTGGTCGGCTGGAATGCCGATACCGGTATCGGCGACGGTGAACGCCAGCGTGAGCGGCGTGTCGCTGTCCGCGGCGCGGCACACCCGCAGCGCCACTTCACCGGCGGCGGTGAATTTGATTGCGTTGCCGCATAAATTAATCAGGATCTGCTGCAGCCGCATGGCGTCGCCGATGAACGCGTGCGGTACGTCCGGCGCCACCAGCAGCACCAGTTCGATCGGCTTGTCGCCCACGCCGTCGGCGAGAATCACCGCCACATTGCGCAAGACCGCGTCGAGTTCGAACGGCTGCGGGTCCAGCGCCAGCTTGCCGGCCTCGACCCGCGAAAAGTCGAGGATGTCGTCCAGCACCCGGAGCAGGCCGCGCGCTGCCGTGTCGGCCTTGCCGGCATGGTCGTGTTGACGCTCGTCCAGGTCACTCAGCCGCGGCAGCTGCAACATGCCCAGCACGGCATTCATGGGCGTGCGGATCTCGTGGCTCATGTTGGCCAGGAAGGTCGACTTGGCGCGGCTGGCACTTTCGGCCTGTTCGGTGCGGGCCTCGAGCGTGCGATTGAGCGCCTCGACCTTCATCTGCGCCGACTTCAGCGCCGTGACATCCGATACCAGCACGATGAAGCCGCGCACCTTGCCCTGGTCGATATCGGGAATATAATGCGCCCAGGTCTGGCGCTTTTCGCCATTCGCCATGGTCAGCTCGCGCTCAAAGTGCTGGGCCGCGCCGGCCAGCGCGGCGCTGATCGGTGCCTGGTTGGCAAGAAACAATTTCTCTCCCAACAGGGTGCGCAGGTGCAGGCCCAGCATGTCTTCACGCGAACGCCCGAACCAGTCGAGGTAGGCGTGATTGGCGAAACGGCAGATCAGTCCGTCGTCCCAGTACGCCACCATCCCAGGCAAGCCCTGTGACACGATGTCGAGAAAGCGGTGACGCGCGCTGAGCGCCTGTTCCTGCGCACGCTGGGCGCTGACGTCGACCGCCATGCAAAGAAAGCCGCTGACGCCGCCATCGGCACCGCGCAACACTGTCACCGAGAGCATCACCGTGAGCGTGCTGCCGTCAGCGCGGATGTAGGTCCATTCGTGTTCATTGGCCAGGCCGCCCAGCGACTTGGCCACAATCACGGCAAAGCCCGCTTCGATGCTGTCACCCAGCTCGGCGGCAAACAGGCTCGCGCGCGCCTGCAGCTGGGCCGGGTCATGCAACAGCGCCGGCGTGGCCTGTCCGATCAGCGCTGCCGCATGGTAGCCGAGCATGCTCTCGGCAGCCGGGTTGAACACCGTGATCAGACCCTGCAAGTCGGTCGCGATGACCGCGTGGCCGGCATGGTCGAGAATGGCACGCTGCAGCGCCATGGCACTGGCGATCTGGGCGGTTCGTTGCACGACTTGCTGTTCCAACGACAAGTTGTTCGCTTCGATCTGATGTGCATATTCCTGCTCGGCAGTGAGGTCGCGGATCGTTTCGACGACACCTGCAATGCGCCCCCGCACGCCGGGCAGCGGCGACAGGGTCGTCATCACCTGCACTTGACTGCCATCGGCGCGACAGCGCACCGTGCCATACGACTGCGCGGCACCACCCGCCAGCACCGCCCCACGTGCGCGCCGCTGTTCCTCGCGCAGGGCTGGCGGCACGCACAGCGCATCGGCCGACTGGCCAATGGCCGTGTCGTGCGGGTAGCCGAACAGGCATGCAGCGCTACGGTTCCAGCTGGTGATGCGCCCGCTCCCATCCTGGCCAATGATGGCGTCGTAGGCATGGTCGGCGATGGCGGCCAGTTCGGCGCGCTGCACCGTCTCACGCCGGCGCATCTGCCGGAACGCCATGAACAAGGCGGCGGCAAGCAGCAAGGCCACGCCAAGCGCGAAGCCGGCCCATAACTGCGCCTGCCGCACCGCCGGCGCCAGCGCCTTGTCCGGCAGGCCCAGGATCAGGCGCGACGCTGCACCGTGCATACCCGAACTGAGCGCAACCGTGCGCACATGGAGTATGGTTCCCGCGTCGTCCACCCGGCGTAGTGCTGCCGGTTCGCGCTCGTCTTGCGGCAGGGGCGGATGGGCACGATCCCAGCGATCGGTGGCAGTGGCGCCGCTGGTCAGCAAGTCGCGTCCCTGAGCATCGAGCAGGTACAGGACGAATTCAGGGCTGAGCGCCGTGCGCAGCCGCGCCAGCGCAGGTGCACTATCGTAAGAGACAGCCAGGGTTCCCGCGCGCGCGCCATCCGCGTCGAATACCGGACTGGCGGCGTACAGGCCGGAGACGGTCGCCGACAGCGGCGAGACCCAGGCCTGACCGGCGCGCAGACTGGAAGCACCCGCGACCGCTTCAACCAGTGCGGGCGCTTGTGCTGCGCCCTCCTCCACTGCGACGATCCTGCCATGGGCGCGGCGCACGCCGCCGAGGACCGGGCCAGGGCTGGCCACACCGAACAGGACGATCTGGCGAATGTCCTTGTTGCTTTCCATGAAAGCAGCAAGGATGGCATGGGACCGACTGCGCCAGAGCGGGTCGGTGGTCAGCCCGGCGCGGTCGCCAGCACCATCGCCGGCCGCCTGCACCAGATCGGCAACGTGCGGCACCTGGCGCAGAAACAAGGTATCGCTGCGCAGGTCGTCGATGTCGGCCAGCAGTGCCGCCGCGCGCAGCTGCGCCGACGACACCATGCGAGGCGCCAGGGCGGCCAAGGTACGTTCGTGCTCGCGCTGGCCGGCCAGCGTGATCAGAGCGCCGACGACGCTCGCCAGCACCGCCGCGGCTGCGGCGAGCTGCACCACATACCGAGCGCGGCAATTGCGAAGGTTGATATGCACGATCTACACTACCCCTGACCCTTCAAAGGGAATCTATATGGCCCCACACACGACTGCTGATACTACTCCGAATTCTGTTCTGGAAAACCATCACCGCCACCGAAGGTGAACCTCGCAACATTTGGCGCAACGGTCATGCAGGAAGCCGATGGTCAGTATTTTTGACGAAGCGCGTCCCGAATTTCCGTCAGCAGAACCAGTTCCGCGGGAGGCGTCGCGTCCACCACCAGCGCAGGCTCGGCGCGGCGCGTGCGGTTCATCAGGCGCACCATCTGAAAAATAATGAATGCAAGAATCAGGAAGTTGATCAGGATGGTGAGAAAGTTGCCGTAAGCGAGCACCGCGCCCGCATTCTTTGCTTCGGCCAGCGGCAAGCCAGCGGAATGGCCGTTCAGCCCAATTTAGTCATTCGCGAAGTCCAGCCCGCCCAACAAGCGCCCGATCGGCGGCATGATAATGTCCTGTACCAGCGAATCGACAATCTTGCCGAATGCACCGCCGATGATCACGCCATCGGCCAGGTCGACCACATTTCCCTTCGTTGCAAATTACTTAAACTGATTCATCATGCCCATTGCCAGCTCCTGGTTGACTGGCATAAAAAAATCGAAACGAGACGACACCCCCGCATCGGCAGCGCGCAGCCTGCCGATCGGGATAAAGAAAATCATTGCATTGGCAAAGTTGTACCGCAAGGGATACGCCAGTGAACGCAAAAAAATAGAGGGTGAGCGGCAACCGGTCACCAAGAAGTCGCATGATTGATGCACACAGGGTGCGCAGCAGGGCAGGCTGATTCAGGCATTCATCAAGGAATCGTTCAGGCGCGCGATTGGTGGCGCGCCGTGGGCAGCGTGATCCAAGCCTGCGCGAGCAAAATACCAACGACGACGGCGTCTGGCAAGCAATTGTCTGGCAGTGCCAACAGCACCCGCAGAACGCTGTTGCGATCGCATCGCAGGTCGTGCTCAGACGTTTGTCAGATCCGCTCCAGGCGCGCCATCCGCACCGCCTCCGCAAAGTAAGCGGTTTCGCTGTCGATCCTGTCGGCGATATGCCTCGCGTCGAGATGCGAGGACTGCATCGACAGCTCTTTTATCACACTGAGCATCCCGCCCGAGTTAAGCGCCGCCTCGACGTCGTCACTGAGAGCGCGCCGGCGCGCATTGTCCAAGGAGGCTTGTCCAAACAAGCCATACCAGCCGCGAATCTTGATCTGAGACAGACCCAACTCAATGAATGTCGGCGTCTCGGGCAAGCCAGGCCAACGCTCTTCGCTACTCACAGCCAACGCACGGATGCGCCCCGCCGCCCTGGCATTGGCTGCATTGCCGGTGATGAAAATTCCCGCAGCCAGTGCCCCACCGAGCAGGTCAGAAATGATCGGCCCGGCCCCGCTATAGGCAACTACCTGCAGCGGTGCGTCCTTCATATAGCCCATCTGCTGACCGATCAGCCAGCCCTCGCCGCCCCGTGAAGTGACGCCAATCTGGCGAAACGCCGGATTCTCGGTGAGCCATTCAAGATAGTTGTCAAAGCTCTTCACTTCAGGCGGCACGCGCGGTCCGACCACCAGCATGAAGGTGTAATCGGCGATCACCGCAAGCGGCGTCAGATCGGTTTTGGGTGCGAAGCCAAGATCCTTGTAGATTGAAGGGTAAACCGTCACCAGGGACGACTGCGCCACCAGCAAGGTGCCGCCGTCGGGCGGCGCGCGGCGCAGTTCGTCCACCACGCGCCGCCCGTCCTTGCCCTGCAGGTGTTCCAGCACGTAGTCGATACGACGCTGTTGGCCCAGTGCCTTCGCCATGCCGTCGCCGATCTTGGTTCCCGTTCCGCCGGGCGGCAAGCCCACCAGAATGCGTGCACGCCGACCATCTGGCGCCCCTTGTGCTGCGCTCGACGGCATCTGCGCCGCCAGTGCCAGCGCACCGAGCAAGCGCAGCGCACGGCGCCGTTCAAACTGCTGATGGATCATCCTGTTCTCCTGTTTCGTTACTGCATGCGTGCGCTTTTCAGTGGTCCGGACCTTAGCCTTGCAACTCGCGCAGCACGATCCGCAGCAGCCTGCGGCCTGCCTGGGTGAACACGCTTTCGGGGTCCGCCTCGATGCGTAAACGCCCGCGCTGCAATCGCACATCGCCCGCCACGCCGTGCACAGCGGGCGCACTCAAACGCACGCGGTGCAGCGAGGCCTTGGGCACCGCGCGGCCCTGACGATCGAGCGCCGACGGCAGCGGGCCACCGTGTACTGAGGCGAGCGCGAAGGGGGTAATTGCTTCGGCGGCCGCCGCCTCGATCGCGAGCACCTGTAATTTCAGTGGCGCCACACTGATGTCATCCGGATAAAAAACGGCGCGCGCGCCATGCTGCACCCGCAGCAGGTCGGCGTCCCCGATATAGCCTGTGACTTCCCGTCTGCCGCCTTGCAGCACCCGTCCGAGGGGCTGATCGCTGCGCACCCAGCGCCCGCGCGTCAGATTCGGCATCATGTCGACCACCACGCCGTCGGCAAGCGCGCGCAGTTCGAGTTGTTTTTCACGCTCAACGATGCCGCCCAACATGGCCATCGACTCGCCTTGCTCTTGCTCGAGAACCAGCAACTGGCTGCGATCGCTGGCGTCTCCCGCAATCCGTTCGACGCGCTCCTGGTTGAGCGTCTGCTGGGCGGTGGCCTCCAGCCTTTTGCGCTCGAGCTCTGTCGAGCGCAGGCGCAACAGGGTCTGCCCCTGTTTGACAGCGGCGCCGGGTCGCACCAGGACCGCCTCGACCAGCGCAATCTCCGGCGCCAGTAACACTTGCTCGTCCGCCCAGCCCAGGGTTGCCGCCGCGTCCACGCTATGGTCGAGCGGCATGAACAGCAGTGCCGCAGACAGTGCGGCCATGGCGCCGAGTGCCAGCAGACGGCGCGCTGAGGCGTGCTGCGGACCGCGCCGCCACGCCAGCAAGCTTGCGTGGATTGGCGCCAGCACCGTCCACCACAAGGTCAGCGCTGCCAGCACGATGCCAGCGGCCTGAAACAAATAGTCATAGGCGACCTGGGCAACCCCGAGGCCAGCGCCAAGGCGAAATACCCACACCGCAACCCCGAACGCCACCAGTGCAATCAGCGCGGGGCCATGTGCAGCGCCTGGCGCTGGCACGGCCGGCCCCAGCAAGATGCGCTGCAGCCACCAGGCGGCGTACTGCAAGGAACGCTGTTGCAGATTCGGGTAGCGCAGTAGGTCCGACAAGATGTAGTAACCATCGAACCTGCCTAATGGATTGAGATTGACCACCAGGGTTGTCAGCAGGCTCGACGTGGCGATCGCAAAACAGGCAGCGCGCAGCGGTCCATCCGGCAGCACGGCCCATGCCAGCAGGCAGGGGCCAGCTACCAGGGTTTCGGCCAACATGCCGGCCGCACCAATGGCGACGCGGGCGCCGCGGCGCGACAAGCGCGACGCGTCGCTGGTATCGGTGTAGAGCATGGGTATCCCGTAGGCCACCGACAGGCCCATGGTTGGCACCAGTGCGCCATAATGAACCGCGGCAAAAGCGTGACCTAACTCATGAATCAGCTTTAAACCCATCAGCGCTGCCGCAAAGACCAGCCAGTCTACCGGCTGGGAAAAATCCTGAAATGTAGCAAGAAATGCGTCCCATTGGCGCGATACGAGATACAGACCAAGTGCGGACGACAGCGCCCACAACACCAACAGCGGCACCGAACACAGCATGCGCAACAGTGGCAGCGCGCCCGACAGAAAGTACTGGGGTCGAATCAGGGGCATCTGCCAGCCCATCCAGCGGCGCAGCCAGCCCCCCAGGCTTGACTTGCCGGCGCGCTGCGCCATTGCCATCAGCGCGCGCGTATCGTCGCCAGGCCGGGCCTGCAGCAGTTGGTGCTCGCGCAGAAAATCACGCAATTGCTCGAACTGACTGACAAATTGTTTTCCATCACGGTCGGGGAAATTTTTGCGCCAGGCGCGAAGCATGGCTTCCCGATGGCCCAGCGGCCACAAGGCGAGCATGTCGGCATCGCCATCGGCGAGCAGAAAGCTACGCTGGCGCAACGGGTCGTCCAGCCGCCAGCTGAGGGCAGCGCCAGCGCCGACGCGCGTCAATCTGAGCTCGGGTCGCAGAACGGTAAGGGCTTGGTCGAATTTATCCATCTCGATTGTGCTCGATTTGCTCGCCTCAAAGTGCCAGTGTCTGGCGCAGAACCGACAATGGCCGGCGCAGCAACTGCACCGCCAGCGGCACATCGGGTCCGTGCAATCGGACCGTGCCGCGAGCGCCGATGCGCGGGGCCTGGCCCAATTCGGGATCCATCATGACCGTGTAAGCGGTATCGCCCCCCGGCAACACCCTGGGTGTATAAGTGGCGTAGCGAATGCGCGCCGGCAGTCCGCCCAGCGGAGCATTCTCGAGAAACACGTCAGCCCGATCGCCCTCCTTCAAGGGCAAACTGTTCGACGTGGACAGGTCGGCGCGTAAAGCCACGTGCGCCGGCGCGGCGACTTGCAAAATTTCTTCCCCGACCTGCACCGCACGCCCCTCCAGGTCGCGCCGGTCCGAGTACAACACCACGCCGTCGGCAGGTGCGCGAATAACAGTCCTGGCCAGCACTTCGACGGCATAGTCGTAGGTCACCTTTGCCAGTTCCTGTTCGGCGCGCGCGGCCGCCAATTCGTGCGCAGCCGTGGGATCCTGGAAAGCAGCCGCAGTGATGCGGGCGTTGCGCGCCTCCGCAACGGCCAGTCGTTGCTGTGACAGCAGCATCTCGTTGCGCGGTGCAACGTCCTCGAAATGGACCAGTAGCGCCCCCGCTTTCACCATGGTGCCAGGGGCAACGGCGATACGCTTGACGACCCCGCTGATCGGCGCGGTCATCACATGCGGCTGCGCGGCGACCACTTCGACAGGTGCCATCACGCTGAGCCGGACGGGCATGGCGCCCAAGGCGATCAGGACCAGCACGATCGCACCGGCTGTCCAGCGGCGCCGAATGGCCGGCAGTTGGCGCCGCCGGCGCCCGGCAATGGCGACCCAGGCATGACCGTAGGTCTCGCCCAGGCGCTTGAGCAATACCTGGGCGCCCGATTGGAATGGCAGTTCTTTGAGGAACAGAACACCCGCGTCGACCCGTTCATCGAGGTCCGGCAACGGCGCCCACAGCGCGTGTGAAAACGGCAGTTGCCGGATAGATGCAAGTTGCTCCTCGGCCAGTGCCACAGCGGCGGCAGCCGCGGCGGGTTCAAACGCGCCGACACTGTCCATCGCGCTGCGGCGGGCGATGAGCACGCCGAGAGCATGTAGCAAGGGCGTGTCGGGATCGCTCTTGTGCAAGCCAGAAACAGCAGCAGCGCGCCAGCTGCCGCCTGCACCTCGGCGGTAGACGATGGCCTGGTCATACGGTACCAGGCTGCGTACTTCGTTTACCAGATGCACCATCAATGCTCCCTCCTGCCGCAACTGCCGCACGTCCGCCTCGAATTGCAGCAGGCGCAACGCGGCGTCCGCGTTCGCAGATGGCGCCGGCTGGCTAGGGGGGGCTGTCTCGGCAATCTTCATTTCGCAGCCTGCCATTCCGACGCAGTGCCACTCATGCCAGGCAACACCCTGGCATCTGGCTTGGTGAACGTGGCGACGATTCGAATGGTGCGGCTAACCGGATCGACGCTCGGCAAGACACGCGTTACCCTGGCCGCCAGTTGCGCGCCGGTCTCGTCGACGCGAAACTGGAAACCGGTGCCGGGCACCAGCCACGCCAGCCACTGCGACGGCACGATCAGGTCAAGTTCGGTGCTGCCGGAGTCGACCACTTTAAGCAAGGGCGTGCCGGCCTGCACCGATTCGTACTGTCGTGCCGGACGGGCGGCGACGCGCCCTGCGAAGGGAGCCAGAATTTCGCACTGGCGCGCCTGAATGGCGAGCGCCTCCGCCTCCGCCCGGGCCTTGTCGCGCTGGGAAAGGGAAATCTGCAATTCATTTTTACCGATCGCATTGAAACGGTCGAGTTCTTCGTTCGTCTCCACTTGCTTGCTCTGCCCGTCCAGCGCCGCCGACGCCGCTCGCGCTTCGGCTAGCGGCCGCTCACAATCGAACAACACCAGCCTGGCGCCCTTCTTGAACGCCATGCCTTCGGCAAACGGCATCTCGTCGATGCGCGCGGAGATGCGCGCAGTCAAGGTCGCTTCATGCATTGCGCGCACCACACCGCGCGCAATCCCTCCCATCGGTGTGGTGCTGCGGACGACGGCAGGACCCTGGGCCATCGAGGCGGGCGCCAGCGCAGCGCTATTACGCGCCGTTTGAGCGCGGGCAAACGGCACCATCGCCATGATGAAATGGAGCGCCAGGACAGCGCGACTAATACGCTTAAAAATAATCATCTTGTTCCGTTTGTATGCGCATCAGGATTTGGGGACGTCGCGCGATGGCAAGCTGAAGGTCCGTTCGGTCCAATACTCTTGCAAGGACGCCGCCAGGGCAGCGACCGAAATGTCACTATTGGTGTCAACTTCGAAATTATCCAGCCCCATCGATGCATACAAGTTTGCATAGGCATTTTGTGCGTCCGAGTAAGCGACGTCATAACGGATTTCGGCCAGTATGTAATTCATCTCTTCGCGCACCAGCTGCTGCTGGCTGATCGCACGCGCCTTGAACGCTCCCTGCGCCTGCGTGACCAGGCGCAATTGCACCATTTGCGCCCGACTTGCAATGCCAAGCTCCTCGGAAAGGCGCAAGAAGCGCGAGCGTGCCACATAAATCTGGGTCATGATTGCCATGGCCAGCGCGAGGTCCCGCTGTTGCAAGGCGGCGCTTTCTGCCTCGATTGCCGCCTTCACCTTGGGATAGCGAAATGCCTCCAGCAGGTTCCAGCTGACGCGCGAGCTGATATTTAACCAATGCTGGTTGTAAAGGAAGTCGTTGCTGTCGTGATTTAATCCCAGTACGCTGCGCACGGAAGGCATGGCGCGCAGGTAGGCAATATCAATTTCTCCCCTGACGATACGCTGGCGGTACAGCGATTCGCGTACCTCTGGCCTGTAACGCAGCCCGGTCATCACCATCGCGTCGGCCGAACCCGGCAAACCTGGGACAAAATCGCTGCGATCCGGCAGATAAAGCTGGTAGCTCGTATCGGGCGCGAGGTTCATCAGTGCGGCCAGTTGGGTTTTCGACATTGCCAGTTCCCGCTGGAGGCGCTGGACTTCACCACTTACCTGGAGCAGATCGCGCTGGAAGCCTAACAGGATGCTGGGAGAAGCGATACGCCGCTGTTCGAGCTCTTCGGACTGACGCAATGCGCGCTTGGTCATCACCTCGAGGCTGGCCAGTTTTTTCGAGGTGCGGTCTGCACTGACCGCACGCCAATATGCGGTGCGCACATCTTCCAGGATACGATTGATTACCTTGCGCCTGCGCTCGACTGAAATAATCTGTTCGTCGGCCTGCTGCCGCTGCCGTGCGCGCGCCAGGCCGTAGTCCAGTACATCCCAACTGAGCATCAGGTCCGCACTGGTGTTGGCCTGTTCGCTGGAGGTAGACGGTTCCAGCGACTGCCTTCCGGTAAGCAACGATTTGCTGCGCGAGCCCGACTCATTGCTGCGATAAGTTCCGCCCATGCCGGCAACCAGCGTCGGCAACATGTCGGCGCTGCGCGCTTCCCCCTGTTTTATCCGCATGGCGATTTCAGCCAGCTCGATCTTCTGATCAAGATTATATTTGAGCGCCCTGGCCATCGCCTCGTACAGCGAAACGGGCGCCGTGATCATTTCCTCGGACTCAATCTGTTCGCGCAAGCGCTCCTGCAACGCGCTGGCGTTGCCGTCGAGATCAACACGCGCAGGGGCTGAAGAACAGCCAGCCAGGCCCAATCCACTCATTGTCAGCAGGGTCACGAGACATCGACGACGCGACTGCTTCCTCTCCGACAAAAGAAGCGAAGGATTAAGAATTGGTGTGCTGTTCATGATTGTCATGGATTTTTTTGCAACATCAGGTGTCGAACAAGGCGTTTCTCAGCGCATCGAGCTCGCGCTGTCTGGCAGTGAGCATCTCGAACAGTTGCTGCTGTACGCTAGCTCCGGTGGTGCCCGTCGATGGCACCTGCTCCGGTACAAACAGTGTGGACGACGCCAGGTCGGACGGGCGGACCGGCCCAATCGTGTCAAGTTCGGCGACAGGGGGAGAACCGTCTGCAGCGCTGGCTGGTGCTGCACTGGCAGAATCTGCCCCCATCCAACCAACTGTGAGTGGATCTCGATAACTCGCGCCAAGTTCTCCTATGATCGCCGCAATCGGACGCGCTGCAGCATCAATGCTCGTTGCCCGGCCCAGCGACTCGATGCCACCAATCGCATCGACCAGGGAACGGTTATTGCCAAGGTCGACGAGGCCATCGAGCGTCTTGACTGCGTTGATCGCTTCGAGCAGGACGATATCGACGTTGCCGCTCTGATAAACCCCGGAAGATGCAGGCTTATCCCCTGCATTTGGATTGCCTGCCTGGCCGCCATCCGCAACCGACACGGCAGGTGGCGGAACGATGGGCGCCTGCACACGCCACATTAAGTCAACGCTGGCCACGCCGCCCTGCCCGTCTGCTCCACTGACGGTGACGCTGTAATTGCCCTGTACGGTAGGTGTACCGCTGATGATGCCGCTGGCTGCGTCGATGGTCAGCCCAGGTGGCAGGCCAGCGGCGCTGTAGCTGAGTGTGTCGCCGTCGACGTCACTAAAAGCAGCGCCGGCGTTGAACGATACCGCCATGCCAGTGGTGTCGCTGTGATCAGCCAGCGGTGCGGCCTGCGGCACGTCGTTGACAGCAGCAATGGTCAAGCTGACCGTGGCCGTGGACACGCCGCCATCGGCGTCGATGACGCGGTAAGTAAAACTGTCGGCACCGTTATAGTTGGCTTCAGGGGTATACGTAAAACTGCCGTCGGCGGCGAGCAACAGCGTGCCATGTGCCGGTCCCGTGACAGGTGTAGTGTCGACCTGCAGGGCGTCGCCGTCCGAATCGCTGTCGTTGGCGAGCAGATTGCCCGATACGCTGGCGTCTTCCGCCAGGGTGGCGGCATCGGCCGCGCCGACCGGGCCGATATTGCTGGCTGTGAGCGTAAAGGCCTGGCTGGCGATGCCGCCGCGCCCGTCATTTGCGCTGACCACGATGGTGTACACGCCACCAGCGACGACACTCGAGGCGCTTGATGTCAGTGTGCCGGCGATGACGCCGGTGACGGCATCGATGCTGACTCCGTCCGGCAGGCCACTGGCGCTGTAGCTCAGGGTATCGCCATCGGCGTCGCTGAAAGCGGCGGCAGTGGCAATGCTGAGAACGGCGGCGTCGTTCACAGCCATCGCACTCAGGCTGCCTACAGGCGCTGGGCCATTGTTGGCTGGCGCCTGCACCCCCCACATGAAGCCGGCGCTGGCCACGCCGCCCTGCCCGTCCGCTGCGCTGACGGTGACGCTGTAGTTGCCCGGTACGCTAGGTATTCCGCTGATGACCCCGCTGGCTGCGTCGATGGTCAGCCCCGGTGGCAGGCCAGTGGCGCTGTAGCTGAGTGTGTCGCCATCGACGTCGCTGAAGGCGGCGCCGGCGTTGAACGACACGGCCACCCCGGTGGTATCGCTGTGATCAGCCAGCGGTGCGGCCTGCGGCACGTCGTTGACAGCAGCAATGGTCAAGCTGACTGTGGCCGTGGCGACACCGCCGTCGGCATCGACGACGCGGTAAGTAAAACTGTCGGCGCCGTTATAGTTGGCGTCAGGGGTGTAGGTAAAACTGCCGTCGGCAGCGATCAGCACCGTCCCATGTGCAGGCCCCGTGACCGGCGTGGTGTCAACGCGCAGGGCGTCGCCGTCGGCATCACTGTCGTTGGTCAGCAGATTGCCCGACACGCTGGCGTCTTCAACCAGGTTGGCGGCATCGGCGGCGCCAACTGGGCC